>JAEZJQ010000066.1 GCA_023436305.1 Bacillota bacterium | reverse complement strand
TAAAGTATGACATCAAATTATTGCCAAACGACAATTTGTATAATGAAATGACTGTAGGCCATTAAATTATGGCATTGAGCCATTATGGAATGACAATTTGTATAATGGAATGGCTTTGAGTCATTCTATAATGGCTGTCAGTCATAATGAAATGGCCTTGAGTCTTTCCATTATGGCAATCAATCATAATGATATGGCTTTGAGTCATTCTATTATGGCAATCAGTCATAATGAAATGGCTTTGAGTCTTTCCATTATGGCAATCAGTCATAATGAAATGGCTTTGAGTCATTCTATTATGGCAATTAATCATAATGATATATAAATGATTGATTTTGATTTAACCCTTACTTTTCTGATTTCCGAGGCAATTCCGGCTGGTAATAAATCCAGCCACACGCTTAAGCCATAGATGCCAGAGCAAATAAGGATACCAGGACTATGCCCATCAAGGATTGGGGGCAAATCCTGGACCAGCTTTTCATGTTCTTCGGTGATAAGGTAAAAATTAAGCTTTGATTTGATTTACTATTTATGGGAAATTGGATATATTGCAAGTAGGAACTTAAAAGTCCCCCTAGTTATAGGGGCTAAAAATCGAATTAATTGGTTCAAGGGTTTACACAAAATCATCTGCACTACCATATTGTACTGGGGCTAATATATGGAATATCATTTGCTTTAACTTTTTATCCAGGAATAATTTTAATAAAAAATTGTTGGTAAGTATTAATCTATCCGTAAAAATAGGGTACAGACTTGCTGAAAGCGCAAGAATGTACTCTATTATTTTTTCGGGCCAAATTAATTTGCTGATGGTCCCCTTACTTTCTTGGGTAATTTGAAGTTAACTCAATCACAACAAACTGTTAAACGGTAAAATGAACAACTATTGCCTTCGGATTATTTCTTTTTTATCCCTCTGCGGATGGCGATACATTGCTTCACATCCTCCAGCACCGCGTCATCTGTCACGTTAATCATAAGCCACTTCTGGCCCATACCGGTTTTGGTTTCACGATACAACTGCTGTAAATACTCTGTGAAAAAAGGGAGCGCCAGTTCAGTTTCCGCCCGCTCACGTTCACCAACGACAACAAGGGCAATATAGTATCCTTCCATTGGATACAGAGTACACAAAGTACGGCCCGCTTTTTTATACTTCACATTCCACCCCTGTTGCAGGGAGCATCTGCTATATTCGAGTACGGGCTTTATCTGATACTGTTCCTCCACATGTTTACATAGACGTTCCCACAAAGGGCTATTCACATGGGCGCTGATTATTTTCAGCGTAGGCTCCTGTGTTCCATCGGTTTTATCCCATGTTTCCGGCAATTTCAGTTCCCTTTGTGATGAGCTTAATGGTAGCCACAGTTCCATATAGCTTGCGTCAGGGTCAGTGTCATAATACATCTCAGCCGCGAAATCACCACAAGTCAGGCCGTGCTTTTTCATCCAGCCGTTCATGAATGAGGATGCCTTGAAAACCGCTGAACCAATCAGTTCGGCAAAGTTTTCCGCTTCAAAGCAGCAAACGACATATTCGCCGCATGGAAGCGTATAAGAAGTATAGCCTTCCGTCATTGTCTCTTTGGCGGCTTCGGCTCCGGCCATGTAGGGGCAGTGGCCTTCTTTCGCTTCTCCCATATAGAGAACGCCAAATTCATTGCCGTTCGGCAACAAATACGGAATGTTTGGCTTTTGACGGTGGAAGTCATTCCATATTCCGCCAGTCGTGGCGACGCCGGTGGTTCGGCCCCCTGCCAGTTCTGAAACCGGCACCTCGCCCGCAATTCCAATAAAGGTGCGCGGTTCATCCAGATTTCTGCGGGTAACTTCAACCACAATACCGTCGGCAATTAACGGCACATCCTCATCAACCATGACATAGTTCAATATCAAGTCCGGCTTGATAAACTGATTGAGTATGACGGGACAATCACGATACTCCTCCGGTGTAATACCGTATGCCCCCTTAAACGCACGAGTAAAGTTGGCATGGTCTGAAAATCCATAATCAAGCGCCACATCCATGATGCGCTTTTCTTTGTTTTCAAGAGCTTCCGACGCTTTTGCCAGCCTGCGCAGCTTCACATATTCATTCACCGGTTTCTTCACCAAACGCCGAAATAGACGCTGAAAGTAGTACGGTGATAATGCCGCGACATTTGCGAGAGTTTCTATCTCGATGTCTTCTGATAAATTGTCTTCAATATAGTCTAAAGATTTTTGGATTGCTTCCCATGCATGCATATTAACTTAACACCTCCTTGAATATAGGATAGCACAGAAATAAGCCGTCTGCTTGTCTCACGATGCTCTTTTTGAAGCAAAATAGTATCTTTGTTTATTTTTTAGGTGCTACTTTTTAAGGTATTCTTTTGGATTATTACAATCGATTGGCAGCAACAATATGAGGTGGCGCTGCAAGCTTTTGAAAGGAATGGATATTTTATCATTCCCGGAGACCGCCAGGTTGAGTCATTGGATGAGAATATTATTATCGGGCCTTCGACCAAAGTGTCATTTATTAAGCGGGTGCCTTTGGTGGGAGGATGAAAGACAATCAAGAAGAAGTAAAACGCGAATATGGAATGAAATCTGTATATTTTACTCCATTCTCTTGACAGTTTATTGTTACAAATGTTTTAATGATTATGCGAATCTGTTTTACATATGCTTTGATTAACCAGATATTAGAATTCGCGTGCATGTGTGCACTATCGGCTAGTAAAAAACTGAAGAGCGGGGGATTTTTGTGGTTGAATTACTGGGAAATAACGGCGTATACCTGGCCGGAGGAAAAGTACTGATTGAAAATAAGGGTAATTTAACACAGGATGATATTAACCGGCAATTGGCTGTGGAACAAATCGGTCCCATCAGAGCGGCGGAGGTCGATCCGGCCGTTGCCCGGACCAAAACCATTGCCTATCAGATTTTAACCAAGCATAATACCATTAATGATGAGCGCAATTTAAAAATCCGTTTTGACGCTTTGGCGTCCCACGACATTACTTATGTGGGGATCGTCCAAACCGCCCGGGCCAGCGGACTTACGGAGTTTCCGGTGCCCTACGTGCTGACCAATTGTCACAACAGTCTGTGCGCCGTGGGCGGGACCATCAACGAGGATGATCATGTTTTCGGACTTTCGGCGGCCAAGAAATACGGTGGTATCTTCGTGCCGGCCCATCAGGCGGTAATTCACCAGTATATGCGGGAAGAGATGGCCGGATGCGGCAAAATGATTCTGGGTTCGGACAGCCATACCCGGTATGGCCCCTTGGGAACCATGGGCGTCGGCGAGGGCGGCCCGGAATTGGTCAAACAATTATTAAGCCGGACTTATGATATTGCTTATCCGGAAATCATCGCCGTCTTTTTGGAAGGCCGTCCGGTTCCGGGAGTAGGGCCGCAGGATGTGGCGCTGGCCTTGATTAAAGCCGTCTTTCAAAACGGGTTTGTTAAAAATAAGGTCTTGGAATTTGTGGGTCCGGGAGTTTCCGGATTGTCTGTGGATTTCCGGAATGGAATTGATGTAATGACCACTGAAACCACCTGTCTCTCTTCCATCTGGCGCACGGATGAAGCTGTGGCCGGGTACTTGCGGAACCATGGCCGTGAAGGGGACTATCGCGAATTGGCGCCGGGGAATCTTGCCTATTACGATGGCGCGATTAAAATTGATTTAAGTAAAATTGTCCCGCTGATCGCCTTGCCGTTTCATCCCAGCAATGTTTATTCCATTGCGGAGTTGAACGAGCGCCCGCAGGAGATTCTGGAAACAGTTGAAGCCGAGGGCCAAAAACAATTAGAGAATCCCAAACTTAAATTTCAATTAACCAACAAGATTACCAAAGGACGCTTGAAAATCGACCAGGGAGTGGTGGCGGGCTGTTCCGGCGGTACTTTTGAAAACATTTATGAAATGTCGGAATTGCTGAACCGGAAATCTATCGGTAACGGTGAGTTCTGGCTGAGTGTCTACCCGGCCAGTCAGCCTGTTTATCTGGAGTTGGTCCAAAATGGGGCAGCCGCCAAGTTAATGACCGCCGGGGCGACGATCCGGTCGGCTTTCTGCGGCCCTTGTTTCGGAGCGGGGGATGTACCGGCCAACAACGCTTTGAGCATCCGGCATACCACCCGTAATTTCCCCAACCGGGAAGGCTCCAAGCCCGCCAATAACCAATTGGCCTCGGTGGCTTTAATGGATGCCCGTTCAATTGCGGCTACCGCGCTGAATGGCGGATTGTTGACGCCGGCCACCGAGTTGAATTATCAGATTTCGCCAGTGGCTTATACGTATCAACGGCAAGTTTACAGCAATCGGGTTTATGAAGGGTATGGCAAACCGGAGCTGGAAAGTCCGTTGAAATTCGGCCCCAACATCGCCGACTGGCCGAAAATGATCCCGCTGCCGGAGAATCTGTTCTTAAAAATGGTGGCGGTGATTACCGATCCTGTAACTACCACCGATGAGCTGATTCCGTCGGGAGAGACTTCCTCCTACCGTTCCAATCCGCTGAAACTGGCCGAGTTCGCCCTCTCCCGGAAGGTTCCGGAGTATGTGGAACGGGCCAAAGCCATTCAAAAAATGGAAGGGGAACGCCGGTGTCTATTGGCGGAAGCCACCCTCAACGAACCGGATTCCACCAATTTGGGGAAAATCTTTTTACCGCTTATCGAAACCGGGAAACCTACCGCGGCCATGGTTCAAGATATGATGAAAGCCACCGGACTGGGCAGCGTCATCTTCGCCAATAAACCGGGGGATGGTTCGGCCCGTGAACAAGCCGCCTCCTGCCAACGGGTACTGGGTGGATGCGCCAATATTGCCTATGAATACGCCACCAAACGTTACCGGAGCAATCTAATCAACTGGGGAATGATTCCTTTTACCATGGAACCGGGAACCCAAAGCTTCACGGCGGATGATTTCATTTTTATCCCCGGAATCCGCCGGGCGGTTGAAACCGGCGCAACGGAGATTGAGGCTTTCGTGGTGAACGCCAAGGGGAAGAACCCATTCAAGCTTTATTTGGCCAATCTCAGCAAGGATGAGCGGGATATTATCCTGGCGGGGTGTTTGATCAACTATTACGCGGCAACTAAATAATATATAGTGGAGTTTTCGTTTACCGCTTAAAAAGGGGTTCCCCGGATTTACTTCCGGGAAAGCCCCTTTATAATTATAATTCACATTGATTATTCTCTTTGATAAACCATGATATTAATGTCCACCTCAGTAATCAGTTCGCTCAATTTGCGAACCCGTTCCATGATACGGCTATCTACATGACGGCAGTAAGGTGTCATCATTAACAGATTTAAAATATCGGCTGTTTCTTTAAGCTCAATGCAATATGACACATTTGCCAAATTTATGAGCCTAAAGCCTTCTCGGACTGTTCCCTTTGGACCAATTAAGTTCGCTTCCCCATATAGTTCTTTTTTAAGGCTGTAAAGATGCTGTGATCCCGGAGCAGCGACTACAAGTCTTGCTGTCGGTTTTAAAATTCGTTTAAATTCGTTTTCGTTCCTTGGCGCGAAGATGCATAGGATTAAGTCCATGCAACTTGAAATAATTGGTAAATGATAGGTGCTTGCCACAGCAAAACGAATGTCTTTATCTCTGCCCGATGCAAACCGGATTGCCGGTTTTGAAACGTCTAATCCATAAATATTTACTCCTTTCCAACGATTAAGAGAGGATATTTTATTCTTTAATCTCCACGGATAATATCCTTCACCGCATCCGACATCAATCAAATTCAGTTCTTCCGCTTCGGTTGCGGATGTTTCCAATAAAGCTAGTTCATTGAGCCGATTGGAGAATTCTTCATAGTATCCTTTATCTAGAAACTCTTTCCGGCTTTGAATCATTTCTTTACTATCGCCCGGTTCACCTTTTCCCGTATGATACGGTAGCAAAAGGTTAACATAACCCTTCCTGGCAATATCAAATTGATGTTTATTAATACAATAATATTGTTTTATTCCTTGATATAAGGGTTCTGAACATACCGGGCATTGGAACAGGCTTTTTTTGATCAAAACAACTACCTCCAATGCTTTTTTATATCGAGACAATAAAAAATACCCCTCTAACTAACAATAGGGTATTTAAAAAGGTACAGAACATTTTCGAAGCCGTGTTTACACTGTATTTTATTCCTTTTCATTAAACAGCGTAAAACCATAGATCCATAAATGCCCGATTTCACAAAAGGTAATAAAAAATACAGTATTATCAATTTGAGTTGGGTATTGTGCTGTAATTCCTACTTTTCAGGTGGAATATTTCCGTAAATCATTCGCTTTTTACAGAAAAATAAGTACAACACAACAAACTCAAGCCTTAATTACAACGACTGAGCCTTAAAATGTGTTCTGTACCTTTTTTATCGTAAGCGAATATGAATGTACATTGTTTACTCCAGTATTTTTTTAAACAGTTATAAGTGTATCATGAAGCCGGAATCAATTCAAGCGGATTCCTTTTAAAGACCTAAAGAACGCCGCTTTGACGGTTTTTACTCCTTTAGTTAACTAGGAGTCTGTGCGGGTAATAGGTTTTCGAGGCATATTTAGTGTTTGGTAACATAATCTAATACAAGATATTGTGGTTTTAAGCTGTAAAAATGTGTTACTCGCACAGACTCCTAGGTGATATTGTTTATTATCTTCGATTTACACTTCCAGTGACATACTCATTAGATATCCTTATAAGGACGTTGAATATCAAAGCAAGAGGCATATTTTATATTACGTAAATATAAAACAATATTAAAATTTTCGATTAACCTTTGGCCTTCCCCTGATCAGCAACTTTCCGCATGGCTTGTTGAATAGCGGCCTGATCTCCCAGGTAATAGTGCTGCAACGGCTTTAGATCTTCATCCAATTCATATACCAGCGGAATACCGGTGGGAATGTTTAACTTGATGATTTCGGCATCGGGAATATTGTCCAGGTACTTCACCAACGCCCGTAAACTATTGCCGTGGGCCGCGATCAAGACCCGTTTTCCGCTTTGGACATGAGGCGCAATGACATCATGCCAGTACGGCATAAACCGGGCGATGGTGTCTTTCAGGCTTTCGGTGAGCGGTAGTTCATTTGCGGAAAGTTCCCGGTATTTCGGTTCATACCCCGGATAACGGGGATCGGATTGTGCAAGCGGTGGGGGCGGGATATCAAAACTGCGGCGCCAGATATGAACCTGATCTTCTCCGTATTTAGCGGCCGTTTCCGCCTTGTTTAAGCCTTGTAAAGCCCCGTAATGGCGTTCGTTGAGCCGCCATGATTTATATTCTGGAATCCACTCATGATCGAGCCCGTCAAGGACCAGCCACAGGGTGCGAATAGCTCTTTTCAAGTAAGAAGTGAAGGCCAGATCGAAACGATACCCTTCTCCTTTTAAAACATGACCGGCATTTCGGGCCTCAACCAGCCCTTTTTCCGACAAATCCACATCAGTCCACCCGGTGAACCGGTTCTCCTGATTCCATACGCTTTCGCCGTGGCGTAACAGAACGAGTTTAATCATAGCGACCTCCTTTTTTTGTGTAGAAAGCCGAAAACCAGTAAGTGATGTTGAACTTTAGACTGAATAATTAACTTTTATATCTTTGAATTCATTATATAGTGTTTAGTTGTTAACTTGCAACTCTTAACTTTCAACTCAATTTTCAATTTCCCGGCGGAAGCAGATTGTAAAAGTAACGATTGACTTCGATCAAGGAGTGTATTATAATATTCATATTGTAGCGTGGCTTCAATTGAAATGTTCCCCAAGAGTTTGCTCCAAAAAGCAAACTTTTTTAGAATAATGATGGAATTATATATGTAAAAGACGTTGAAGGGGAAGAGTACCAAACACTCATGGGCCAAAGAGAGCCGGGTCAGGTGCAAGCCGGCGCCGTAATGGTTTTGGGAAGATCACCCCGGAGTTGCCTTCTGAAACAAAGTACATTACATGCTTCGTATGTTTTGCATGCTTCGCATGTTTGGCTGGTTAGGAAGCGCCGGTTTTCACCGTTAACTGATGTAGAGCGAAAGCCGGATGTTTGGTTTTGCGCGTGAATGCGCGCTTTAAACTGGGTGGTACCGCGGGTATATAAACTCGTCCCAATGGGGGCGGGTTTTTTATTTTTCTAAAACAATCGAAAGTTCAAAGTCAGAAGTTGAAAATCGAAACATTTGGCTGAATTTTAATAAAGGTTAAAATTAGACATTCGACAACTTTATTGGAAGGGAGTATTTGCGATGGGTAAATTTCGGGAGGTTGACACCAAGGTTTCAGCAAGTGTAAGGGAGGAAAAAGTATTACAGTATTGGCAAGCTGAAAAAATCCCCGAGCGGAGCGTCACTGAAAGGGAAGGCTCTCCCCGGTTTGTTTTTTATGAAGGACCGCCCACTGCCAACGGCAAACCGGGCATTCATCACGTATTGGCCCGTACCTTAAAGGATACGGTTTGCCGTTATAAGACCATGCAGGGACTCCAGGTCAACCGGAAAGCGGGTTGGGATACCCACGGTCTGCCGGTGGAGATCGAGGTGGAAAAGGCCTTGGGCCTCTCATCCAAACAGGGGATCGAGTCGTATGGAATCGAACCGTTCAATAAAAAATGCCGGGAGTCGGTTTTCACCTATGAACGGGAATGGCGCCGGATGACTGAGCGAATCGGTTACTGGCTGGATATGGATCATCCCTATATAACTCTCGATAACAATTATATTGAGTCTATCTGGTGGATCCTGAAACGATACTTCGATGAAGGCCTGATCTATGAAGGGCATAAGATTATGCCGTACTGTTCCCGTTGCGGGACGCCGTTAGCCTCCCACGAAGTTTCGTTGGGGTATAAAGATGAGACCATTGACTCCATCTATGTGCGCATGAAAGCTAAGGCTCAGGAAGGGGAATACTTCCTGGTCTGGACCACCACCCCCTGGACATTGCCGTCCAATATCGCGCTAGCGATTAATCCGGAGTATACCTATGTCCGCGCCCGCCGTCCGGATGACGAGGCCGTCTATATATTGGTCCGGGACCGGGTGGAAGCGGTCCTCGGAAAAAATGCCACGGTGCTTGAAGAATTTAAAGGAGAAGCACTGCTTGGTAAAGATTACGAACAATTGATACCGATGGTGAAAGTGGACGACACCAATGCCTTCCGGGTTTATGGGGCGGAGTTTGTTTCCACCGAGGATGGCACCGGGATCGTGCATATCGCCCCCGCTTTCGGCGAGGATGATTATCAGCTCGGCAGGAAGTACAATCTGCCGTTCCTGCAGCCGGTGGATAAGGAAGGCAAATTTACCCCGGAGGTTCATCCGTGGGCCGGACGGTTTGTCCGGGAGGCGGATCTGGACATCACCCGCCATCTAAAGGCGGAGGGGAAACTTTTCAACAAAGAGCGCTTGACCCACGCGTATCCGTATTGCTGGCGCTGTGATACACCGCTGCTTTATTACGGACGGAAGTCTTGGTATATCGCCACCACCAAATACAAGGATAAGATGATCGCCAACAATCAAAAGATCAACTGGTTCCCGGAGCATGTGGGAAAAGGCCGTTTTGGCAATTGGCTGGAGAATCTCATTGACTGGTCCCTTTCCCGGGATCGTTATTGGGGGACACCCTTAAACATCTGGCGTTGCGAATCCTGTGGCAACTTAAAGTCCGTCGGTTCCCGTCAGGAATTGGCGGATCAGGCCATTGAAAAGGTTGATCCAAATACCATTGAACTCCATCGTCCTTACATTGATGAGGTTCATTTAAAGTGCCAGTGCGGTGGACGGATGACCCGGACTTCGGAAGTCATTGATTGCTGGTTTGATTCCGGTTCCATGCCTTATGCCCAATGGCACTACCCCTTTGAACATAAGGACGACTTCGACAAGCTGTTTCCGGCGGATTTTATCTGTGAAGGCATCGATCAGACAAGGGGTTGGTTCTACTCATTGTTATCCATCGGCACTTTCCTGTTTAATAAGCCCACCTTTAAGAATGTGCTGGTTAACGATTTGTTGTTGGATAAAAACGGCCAGAAAATGTCCAAGTCCCGCGGTAATGCGGTGGACCCATGGGCTTTAATTGATAAATACGGAGCTGACGCCACTCGCTGGTATCTGATGGCGGTATCTCCACCCTGGACCCCTACCCGTTTCGATGAAGACGGTTTAAAAGAAGTCTTTGCCAAATTTTTTGGGACATTACAAAACGTATATTCATTCTTTACGCTTTACGCCAATATCGACAATGCCGACCCGGCGGGTTATAACATTCCGGCGCCGGAAAGGGAGGAGATCGACCGCTGGATTCTGTCCAGGCTGAATTCTTTAATCGGCCAGATCCGGAACGATATGGAAGCCTATGATTTAACCCGGGCGGTTCGTTCCATCCAGGAGTTTGTGATTGATGATGTTTCCAACTGGTATGTCCGGCGCTGTCGTGAGCGTTTCTGGGCTTCAGGAATGGAACAGGATAAGAAAGCGGTGTATCGGACTCTTTGGGAAGTTCTGATTGCCATTGCGAAACTGATCGCGCCCTTTGCGCCGTTTCTGGCGGAAGAGATCTATCAGAACCTGATGCATAATGATAAAGACGCCAAAGCATTGGATGCTTTAGCATTGGATGCTTTAGCATTGGATGCTTTAGCATCAGTTCACCTGGAACTTTATCCCGAGGTTGATCCAAGCCTGATTGACCAATCGCTGGAAGAGCATATGGGCTTGGTCATAGACTTGGTATCGCTGGGCAGAGCCGCCCGGAATAAAGTTCAAATCAAAGTCAGGCAACCGCTTTCCGCCATTTTGATATCGCGAAAACACCAATCAATATTGACTCCGGTAGAGGAATTGGTAAAAGAGGAATTAAATATCAAGGATTTGAAGTATATCGACAATCCGGATGAATATGTCTCCTATACTGTAAAGCCGAATTTCCCCGTCCTCGGCCCGAAATACGGGAAACAGTTACAAGGGATAGCAGCTCTACTGGCTCAGGGTAACGCGGCGTCACTGGTTAAAAATTTACGGGAGAATGGGGCCATTCAACTGGAAGTTGCCGGTACTCAAGTAACTTTGACCAATGAGGATCTTGAGGTTAGGGTCCAGGATAAAGAAGGTTTTGCGGTGGAAATGTCTCGCGGACAATATGTGGTCCTGGATATCAACTTGACCGAGGAGTTAATCGCCGAAGGCTTGGCCCGGGAAGTGGTCTCCAAGGTGCAAAACATGCGTAAAAGCGCCGGGCTTGAATTGACCGACCGGATTCGGCTCTGGTATAGCGCTGATGATGAAGTCGCCACCGCTTTGGAGCGGTTCCTGGATTATATCCAAAATGAAACTTTGTCGGTAGCGGTTGAGCGGACTACCGAAACCGGTGATCTTTTTGAACACTGGGATATTAACGGTCATCCGGCAGACTTGAAAATCAGTAAACAGTAATTAATGATTAGTGAGATATAAGTTGAAGTAATAATTGAAACTAAAAATTCAAAGTATCAATGGCCTTGATTTCCAAGAATATTTTATGACTAGAGGAGAATCACGATGCTTAAAAAAATACCGTCCGAAACTACAGTTTTCATCACCGGCGCTTCTTCGGGAATTGGGGCCGCCACTGCGCTGTTGCTCGCCCGACAAGGGTACCGGGTCTGGGGCGCCACCCGCGACTTGGGGAAAGTCAAGAGTTTGCCGGAAGAGTTGCAAAAAAAGGTAAGTTTTATCGAAATGGATCTGACGGATGAGGCGTCGGTAAGAAAGGGATGCCTCGAATTCCTGAAACAATCGGGGGGTTCCATTGATATTCTGATTAATAACGCGGGGGTTAACGTTTTTGGGCCGGTTGAAGAGTATTCCCTGGAAAAAGTGAAAGCGGTCTTTGAACTTAATTACTTTGGGCCACTTAGCCTGATCCAGGCTTTCACGCCCATCATGCGCCAACAACGGAGCGGGCTTATCATCAACACTTCTTCGTTAGCCGGTCTTTTTGTGATCCCCTTCCAGGTTCATTATTCAGCCACGAAATCCGCCATTGAGGCGCTGACCGAAGGTTTACGCCAGGAATTGCGTCCCTTTGGAGTAAAAGTCGTGGCCGTTGAACCCGGGGATATTCAAACCAATACCAACATTAACACCGTTTTTGATATGAAACCGGATACCCCTTATAAGAAGTGGACCGATGCCTGTTGGAAAACCATTGAAGATAATCTGAAAAAAGCCCCTCAACCCAACCTGGTCGCAGAAAAAATATACAAAATCATCCGGAAAAAGAATCCCCGGACTCGTTATGCCATTGGTGATCTGCTATCGGTCTCCTTTCCAACCATTAGCCGGTTTGTTTCCAGCGGGGTCAAAGAGTTTTTAACCCGGATGTTTTACGGGATTTAACGCTATTTCAAGGGAACCATTATTCCACCGGCGAATTTATTAGTTTTTCCCGCGCGCGCTTTCGCTGATGAGGTAATTTATTTGGGATTGGTTCCAGAGATTTATATGTTGCGATATTGAAACGGGAATCAAAAAGCCGGGACAACCCCGGTTTTTTTGATTCTACCGGATAATTACCAGGTTTACGGGCTGGTGTAATTTTGTTAAACGTTTATATGGAATAGTCATTTGTTTTCGGTATAAATGAAAGCAACGAATGATTAAATCAAGTGACCGGATGTGAGTCCGCGTGGGAATAAGGAGCCGGCTTGACCCTTCAAACGGCTCCTTATTCATAGAAATAAAGGGATCACCACGGTTGCTATCGAAATAAATATACAATCAAAGATTAACCAGAAAAGTTTGTTGAAATAACCAACATTTTGCCGGTTTTATTTAATCCGTCAGGTGAAACTTACGATGACAATATCCAACTCCCATAGAATCCGCTTATTGATCATCGACGACCATCCGCTGTTCCGGAAAGGGGTCCACTTTTTCCTGGAATCGTTTCCCGAAATTGAGTTGTTGGGCGAAGTGGAAAATGGCCTGGAGGGGATTGCTTTTTTAACCGGTAATCCGGTCGATGTGGTGTTAATGGATCTGCAAATGCCGGGAATGGACGGAATCGAGACTACGATTAAGATCAAGGAACAATGGCCGGAGGTCAGGGTCTTGGTTTTAACCAGCTTTAACAGTTGGGATAAAGTTTACACCGCCTTAAAAAACGGGGCGGCCGGATATGTTTTAAAAGATGCGCCTCCCGAGGAATTGCTGGCGGCCATTCAAGCGGTGGCGGCGGGCGGCAGTTATCTGGGAGCGCGGGTGGCTACTGAATTATTAAGCCGGTTAGGGAATGATCCGGCAATTCCGGCCAATACGCCGGAACCATTGACTGACCGGGAGATCGAAGTTCTGAAGCTGATCGGCCAGGGCTTGGGAAACCGGGAGATTGCGGCCCAACTTGTTGTTAGCGAAAAAACCGTAAAAACTCACGTTACCAATATATTGCAAAAGCTACAGGTAAAAAGCAGGACCCAGGCGGCCTTGTATGCCATTCAACATCAATTAATCGAATGAGGAACATGTGATGGAGCAATCAAAAGATATGAGCAGGAATAAAGGGTATGCGGGTACTTTTTTATTTGGGGCCATCTTTGGGGGAACGTTTGGAATCGTTGCTGATATCGTATACTTTCTGCTTGGTTATCCGGGTTCAATCGCCATCTATGTTATGATACCCATTGGGGCCACGTTGATATCCGGTCTGGCGGGAATGGGCGGTTTGGTTATCGAGAAGCTTTTACAAAATACAAGGGTGGCCAAGCGGCCTTTTTTACTGATGATAATTTCATTTATCATTTTAGCGGCCATTGTAGTCGGAATACCCAGCTATTTTTTAACTCGTATCCGATTTAAGATTTGGGATCAATTTTATTGGGGGGCCACCATCGGCTGCGGTTTTGGTTTGATTATCTCCGTGATCGACTATCAAATTGATAAAATGCGTCAAAAGGTAATGAAGCTGGAAACTGAAAATAAATTATTAAATGAAATCGCCGCCAAAGATCAGCAACTTCAAGAGACTGCTCGGAATTTGATGATCGCCGAGGAACGTAACCGGATGGCCCGGGAGTTGCACGATTCCATCTCTCAGGGAATCCACGGGATTATTTATACAATTCATTCGTTACGCAAGCATATCCAAACTTCCGATGAAAAAACCGGGGAATTGGTGAATTATCTTGAAGATACCGCGGAGTCTACCTTGAGTGAACTAAGAGCCATGATCCTGGAATTAAAGCCGACCATTATGGAAGCCCACGGGTTAACCGAGGCCATCCGGCTGCAAAGTGAACTTTTCGCCCGGAGGCAGCATTTTGAGTTGGATTTAAACTTAAGAGAAGTGAAAGGACTTTCTCCGGAACAAGAAATGGCTGTTTACCGGATTGTCCAGGAATCGTTGACCAATATTCAGCGGCATTCCGAAGCCAAGCGGATCCAATTGGTTTTAACCACTGAACCGGATAACCGGGTTTTATTGGATATTGCCGATGATGGCAAAGGATTTGACGTAAATCAGATTCACCGGGGTAACGGGTTGGAAAACATGGCAGTGCGTTGCCGCGAAAACGGAGGCGACTTTCAGGTTCACTCTCAAATCGGCCAAGGGACGCATATTATGGTCCGGTTTAATACCTGATTGCCGGGAATTAAAACATTATTTGCATACTCTAAAAATCGAAAGGCTGATCCGAAAATCAGCCTTTTTGATTAGATACGTTTCATCATTAAGGCCGATTTACTTTCCAGAATATTTTGATACCTTATTTAAAAGAACATTATGGAGTGAGATTAATGTCTTATATTGAAGTCCGCATTTATGCAAGCGTTTTAAGAAATATGAGGCGTTGCGTGGGGTAAACTTAACTTTTCAATCGGATTCGGGAGGCCGATGTTTCCGAGGTGTTACAATGGGGGACGGAACCGTAAATAAAAATTAAAAGTGGAAAAAGATCCGGCGGGGAGAAAGTCGCCGGTTTTTTGATGAGTGCGGCACGGACAGGATGGCCTGCGGAAGTGTAACCAAATTGGTGTTATACAATGTGGGGTTATTGCGTAATGTAATATAAAAGAATATCAATGAGGAGGAATGGGCGTTTTAAATGCTTTTTAATTTCATCGTTGCGAGTGGAACCACTAAATATTAGATATTGGGAATAAATTTTGAATTGAGAAATTGTACCTTTTATGATATTGTAATACTAGAACTTATCCGGGAACGTTCCCGGAAATAAATATTTCCGGGAATGTACCGGTCGAATAGAGACGAATCCTAGTTCATTCACTGACAAGAGGGGGTGGTTGGCGCCTCGCGGAGATAACCTCAATGTTCGCATGAATTGAGGGTTATTGCAGGGATGAAAGTGAATTGGAATCAATTCCATTTGCCTTTTTTCCTACATGCGGTTCATCGAAAGTTATTAAAATGTATGGAGGTGTTTTTATGAAATTCAAAGGATTCCTGTTGTTCGCGTTGGTTTTCACATTGATCATCGGTTTATCCAACGTGGGGTTTGCCGAGAAGCGGACCATTGAGGTTTGGACCTACACCAGTAATAATTTTGAGGAGTTTAAAGCCCGGAAAGCGGAACTGGAAGAGAAATTCAACGTCAATATTAAATTTGACTTATTGACCATGGATGCCATGATTACCCGGCTGCAAAGCGCCATGGTCTCGGGTCAGGGCTGGCCGGATATTGTGGATTGCATGTATGATATGACTCGTCAACTGGCCAACGCCAATCCGAAAAAAGCGGCTTTGCTCCCTTTGAATAAATATGTTGATAAATCAGCGGTGGTTAAAAAAGTCATTCAAACCCGGATCGACCGTTATACAATTAATGGAAATATCTATGGTTTACCCAATGACGTTCATCCTTCGGTGCTGATTTATAATGATGCGGCCTGGAAAGCGGGTGGGGTGGATTTAACCGCCATCCAAACCTGGGATGATTTCTTTGCGGCGGCTAAAAAGGCCTGCCCGGATCCTAAGAACAACAAAGTATATGCCACCGCCGGTTTCGGGGGCGGTTTATATGAAATGATGTTACAGCAATCCGGCGCCCAACTTCTGGATAAAAAGGGCAACCCGACCGTTAACTCCAAGGCGATGATTGCCTTAACCCAGAAATTTGTTGACTATTATCATACTGGAGTTGTTATGGATTGGGACTGGGCCAACTTCTGGACCTTGATGAGTGAAAGCAAATTAATTAGCGCGGTGGCGCCGGATTGGTGGTTGGATACGGCGGTCCACAATTTGGCTGATACCAAAGTTGACGGCAAAATGCGCGCTATTCCCTTGCCGGCCTGGGCGAAAGGCGGCCCGCGAACTGCCACCTGGGGTGGTTCATTCAAAGCGATCCCCCGGGGCGCCAAAGATCCTGACTTTTCTTACAAAGTCATTGAATGGATGCAGTATGCGCCGGAAGCGGTAAAAGCCCGCTATGTCAATTCCGGAATCATTGCTCCCATCTCCAGTGCTTGGGTCGATCCGGTATTCCACCAACCCAACCCGGTGTTCGGCGGACAAAAAATTGGTGAGTTGCAGATCGAAATGGTCAAGCAAATGCCTGGTTATAATACGGGGGATCTTTACTTCACCGCTTTGAATGAAGTCAATAATACCTTGCCGAATATGATATCCGGTGACGTTACGGTTGAAAAAGGCCTTGGTGAGGTTCAAGCCAGGCTCGTAAAAGAACAAGCCAAGTTAAAGAAATAAAGAAGAATCCTTGAGGCGGCGGTAATGCACTTACCGCCGCTTCAAGGCAAGAGGTGAAATTGATGGAGCAACCCAATCACTTATCGATTCTAAACCCCAAAAAATTTCAATTAATAAAATGGAAATCCCCCATGAAAAAGGAAAAGGGATTTTCGGTAACTCCTTTCTTATTTGTTTTACCCTATTTAATCATTATGGCGATTTTTACAATTTACCCCTTTGTTGAAGGAATCCGGCTAAGTCTGATGGATATCAGTGGATTCGGTGAAGGGGATTTCGTCGGGCTCCAAAATTTTCAGGAAGTATTACAGGATGAAATATTTTTTAAGTCTCTCTGGCATACCATCCAATATTTGGCTGTCTCCTTAATTGTCCAGATTCCTATCGCGTTTCTGCTGGCAATCTTATTAAACCGGGCGCCGAAATATTTGCGCACCACCTTACGAGCGGCTTTCTTTGTGCCGGTCATTATCAGTGGTGTGGTTGCGGCAATTATTTTCAGCAACCTGTTCAATAAGGAGTTCGGTATGATTAACTGGTTGATGGGGCTGATTGGTTTACCGAACAATACCGGCTGGACCACTGAATCCCAATATGCCATGCCCATTATCATGATAATCGGTTTCTGGCTATATTCGGGTTATCATACCATATACCTATTATCCGGTTTGCAGAGCATCGATTCCACCATTTACGAATCGGCCATTGTTGACGGCGCTTCATGGTGGAGACAACAGATATCCATTACCCTACCCCTCATGCGCCCGTTTTTAACATTCTCGCTCATCACTTCTGCCATTGGCAGTATGCAGTTGTTCGATTTGCCGTTTGTATTGTTCACCAATGGCGGTGAAGCTATGAACTATGCGCCCTCGACTCTCATGACCTATGTTTATAGTTATGCTTTTCGTAAATTCTTCATCGGGCAAGCCGCCGCCGCCGGTTGGATTATTTTTGCCATGGTGATGGTCATTACGGTTATTCAATTAAAATTATTGGGTTTCAACAGAGACGAGGTATAAGCAATTAAGGGGGAAGTATTCGATGTCGGATGTTATTGTTAAACGAACGCCTTGGAGTTGGATTGGCTGGGGAGTATTAACTCTGTTCGCTCTCATTAATCTCATGCCGTTAATATGGCTTGCCAGCTCCGCCTTTAAACCAGTGAAGGAGATCTTCTCCATACCGGTCACCTTGTGGAGCAATCATTTTAATTTGGGCAATTTTAACACATCATTTGTCAAATGGGGGGTTGGGAAAGCATTCATTAATTCCAGTATTATTACCATCGGCACCGTCATCGCCCAGCTGTTAATCTGTTCATGGTGTGCTTTCGCCCTTGCCACAATCCGGTTTAAAGGCCGCCAGATCATTTTTTATATCATTCTGGCCACCATGATGTTACCGGGATTCACCATGATTGTCCCCAGCTACCGGATTGCCACCGGTTTACATTTAATCAATAGTTTTGCCGGTTTAATTATTCCAGGCTCCGTTTCCGCCTATGGAGTATTTTTATTACGTCAATATTTTATCAAGATTCCGGTTGATTTTTTTGAAGCGGCTTTTATGGACGGCGCCAATCAGTGGCGCATTTGGTGGCAAATCGCCATGCCGCTGGCGAAACCTGCGTTGGCGGCCCTGGCCATTTTTACCTTTCTCGGTGTCTGGCGGGATTTATTGTGGCCGATTTTAATTTTACAAAAGGAAGAACTGGCTACGCTGTCCATCCGGATATACTTTATGAATACTTTTTATTCCAGGGATTTTGGGTCGATTATTGCCACCAGTTTCCTGGTAGCCATTGTGCCCGTTGCAATGTTTCTGGTCTTTCAGCGGCAGTTCATTGAAGGAATGACCGGTGGAGTTAAGAGCTAATCAGGAGTTATTAGTTTTATCGGATTGACCATGATTTTATGAATTATAGGACCACCAGGATTCAACCATAATTTAGAGAATTTATAGGAGATAAAAGGATTAAGAGTTTTAGTTTAGACTTGTACTCGTGATCCTTCATCCGTGTCCCGTGATTTTTGACTCGCAACTTATTTTATATGAAAGGAATGAATGATTATGCAACCGAAAAGAACAAAGGCAAAAAATTTGATGTTGGTTTTATTATTGATTGTCGGAAGTATTATGGCCTTTATTCCGGTGAGCGCGGCTAACTCTGTTTGTGAAGTGAACTGGAATTCCGAAAGACAATTCATTGAAGGATTCGGGGCATCGGGGGCTTTCCATCAAGCGGGGAGTTTGATGATTTTTCCGGAAAGCTCCCGGCAGAAGATTCTGGATCTGTTCTTTTCCCAAAAAGCGGGGATTGGGTTGAATATTGTACGCAACCTGGTGGGAGACGGGGTGGCTACCTCAACCATTGAACCCAAGGAAGGGGAATGGAACTGGACCGGGGATGAAGACCAGATTTGGCTGATGAATGAGGCCAAAAAATACGGGGTTACCCGATTTATGAGTACGGTATGGAGCCCGCCCGCCTGGATGAAAACCAACAACAGCGTGGTGAATGGCGGGGAACTCCGCCCGGATAAATACCAGGCCTATGCGGAGTACCTTTCAAATTATGTACGGGGCTATAAACAACATCATGATATTGATATCTACGCCATCTCCCTGGCGAATGAACCGGATCTAACCACTGATTATTCCTCATGCCGGTGGACTAGCCTGCAATTCAAAGAATTTATCAAGAAGCATCTGATACCGGTATTTAAAAAGGATAATATTAACGCTAAAGTAATAATGCCGGAACAAATGAATTTTGACGAAGCATATGCTTATGATACATTAAAGGATCCGGCCACCGCGGCGAGGGTTGATATTATCGGAACCCATGCTTATGATTTTGTCGTTCGGGAGTTTCCATTAGCCAAAAGTAAAGGTAAAGCAATCTGGATGACTGAAGTGGGCAATAATAATTCGGTTGACGGAACGCTGGAAGATGGTTTGAAGTATGCCAAATTAATCCATGATCAAATGACGGTAACCGAAGTCAATGCCTGGTGTTACTGGTGGTTTGTAGCGAATAAAGAAGGCGGAGGTGGAGCGTTGATTAGCATCTCTCCGGATCGGACTTATCAGGTCTATAAACGTCTGTACACCATCGGTAATTTCAGCCGGTTTGTTAGGCCGGGGTTTGTCCGGATCGATGTTGCTCCGAAACCGGCGCCCAATGTATTTGTCTCGGCATATAAGGATAAAGCCACCGGCAAATTTGCCATTGTTGCCATTAACAAGGGAGACTCCGACCAGATCGTTAACTTTAAACTTAGCGATTTTCCAAGTCTCAATTCGGTTGCTGCTTATCGGACCTCCGAGTCCGAGAACCTGGTCAAACTTTCTCCGCTCGCCGTTTCCGAGGGGGTATTCATGGCTCTTCTTCGAAACAAAAGTGTCACTACCTTTGTTGACCGTGGTACCGGAGCCGAATTACCGGCCGTCGCCAATTTTGTGGATTCCGGATCGGAACCAAAGGCTCAAGAACGCGGTATCATTAAAGCCGATACCAAGATTGAAGCTGAAAGTCTGGATGCCCAAACGGGGACTCAATCCGAGCCCTGCGGTGAAGGTGGCGCCAATGTCGGTTATATTGAAAACGGCGATTATCTGTGTTATAAAAAAATCGACTTTGGTAAAGGCTTCCCCTATTTTGAAGCCAGGGTTGCCTCCGCCACCGCCGGTGGAAATATCGAACTACGGCTTGACAACACTACCGGAACGTTAATCGGAACCTTGCCCGTAACATCAACCGGCGGTTGGCAGGCTTATGTCACCAAAGCATGCGCCGTTAAAGGAGTTGCCGGGGTTCATGATTTATATCTGGTATTTACCGGGAGGGCCGGTTATCTTTTGAATATCAATTGGTTCCGGTTCACCGAAAAGGCAAGTGTCCCCATCGATGACGCGCCGACTCCGATCCTGCTTCCGGTGGCGGTTGGTGACAATTTAATGAATAATCCGGGTTTTGAAGCCGGGTCTACCGATGGATGGTATAGTTTTGGTTCCACCGTAATTACTACCGTTAAAGATCAAGCCCAGGAAGGGAAATACAGTGCTTATGTCTCCAAACGAACCGCCGGTTGGCAGGGAATCGCCCAAAGCCAGCTTTCCAGAATGGAAGTTGGGAAGACATATATGGTATCAGCCTGGGTTAGACTTGAAAACGCAGCATCCGATACGATGAAAATTACCTGTAAGCGGACCGATAAAGGCGGGGACCATTATGATTCCGTTGCCGCCGGTACCGCTAATAATACCGGTTGGACTCAGATTACCGGTGAGTACAAGGTTACCGCCGACGGAAAACTGACTGCCCTGGAGATTTATGCCGAAGGTCCGGTCCCAGGAGTCAATTTCTATATTGACAATGTTTCGGTTAAGGAAGTACAATAGCAAATCCAGATTGTGAAGTGAGATCAGGTTCGGAGACACGTTGCTTTGAAAACGCGAATTAATGCATATTAACGCAAATGGATTAATTTCATCGGTGAATAATTAAAGAAGTGCAAAAGATGCAATAATCAAAGCTAGAACCAATATTGAGATGGGGTGGTGGACATCGACCGGATGCGGTATTTCGACACGGTCAAATAAATATTATTACAACAAATAATCCGGGGTCTTGCTGACTGCCGGATTATTTTTTTTATACTAGAAGTATATTTTTTCCAATTTAATCTGATATATATTTTTTAATATAAGCCTATCGATAAGGTATAAGGAATTTGCTTTAAAATACCGGCAATTATAAAAAAGCCGGTTAAAAAAAGAGAGGGGGCTGTGCTGATTTCAATATCAAGATAATTGCGATGCTCAGTAATAATTTAATCTAGGAGTCTGTGCGGGTAATAGGTTTTCGAAGCGTATTTAGTGTTTAGTAGCACAATCTAATACAAGATATTGTGGTTTTAAGCTATAAAAATGTGTTACTCGCACAGACTCCTAGAGGGGAGAAAATGATGAAAAAAAATAATTGGATATTACTACTGGTATTTGTATTGTTATTTATCACGGTAATTGTCTCAGTAAGCGTTCCTGCGATAGCTTCTTTTGGTTACAGCGAATATAAAGAGGCTTTGGTAAAAGCGGTATGGTTTTACGACGGCAATAAATGCGGTCCCAATGCAGCGATTGATAATGTGTTTAGCCAATGGAGAGGGGTTTGTCACACCACGGACGGTAATGACTTGGGCTTGAATTTGACGGGAGGTTTTCATGACAACGGAGGCCATGTCAAATACGGGTTAACCCAAGGATACGCGGCATCCGTACTGGGGTGGTCCTTATATGAGTATAAAGATATCTTTGACTTGTCCAGCCAAAATACCGGCAAGTTGACACTATGGTGGGGCGTTGAGCCATAATTCATTAAGATTTCAATAATAATGGCAAAGTTAAGTTATTTGGAGTTTCAATCATCCGGTGGCCGGGAGGTTGCCGGATGATTTTTTTCACCTTGAATCAGTTTGAATAATTCGCTCCGGCTATTGACACCGGTTTTTTGGAACAGATTCGAAATATGTTTTTTGACGGCAATTTCACTGATAAAAAATTTCTTACCAATTTCTTTATTCCGGCGTCCCATCAATACCTCCATTAAAATGCTTTTTTCCTTGTCGGTGATTTGGTATTTTTTATAAAACGCTTCATCCGGAAGTGCAACCAGGTTAAAAAACGTGTTGATTTCGATCATCGCCATCCTTAAGCGGATATTGTTTTGATCAATGAGCAATGTTGCTTTAAGTAAAACCAAAAAGTCCTGGCCGTCTTGACTTTGAAATTTATATTCATAAACGCCGGGCGTTCCTTTGTGAAGGATATTACTCATTTCGGAACCAAATCGCTGTTGATCCTCAAAATGGATGAATTCCTTAAGGTAAACCGCTTCTGTGAAATCAGGTTGGGTTAGCCCGAGAATTTTAATGGCGGCTTGATTTAAATAAGTGATTTCAAAATCCTTGTTGGTCTCAATAATAGCCGAGGGAAGGAAGTCGGCCATTTCTCGAAATCTGACTTCGCTTTTGGCCAGGGTCTCTTTTTGAGATGCGATCTCATCCCGGAGGCGCTTCATGTCCAGTTGTGATTTTATCCGGGCTATTAATTCACGGGCATTGAAAGGCTTCGCGATATAATCGGTTGCACCAAGCTCAAGCCCTTCGATTTTCATGGGTATTTCCGCCTTGGCGGTAAGTAAAATGATGGGGATCCCTTGAAATATATCATTTTGCCGCAGTCTTGCGGTCATTTCGTATCCGTCCATCTCCGGCATCATTACATCGGAGAGAATTAAATCAGGCAAATAGATGCCTGCCGTTCGGATACCCTCTAATCCGTTAGCGGCAGTTACAATATTATATTCTTTATCTAATATCGAAGTCAGGAAAGAGATCATCTCCGGGTTATCTTCCACGATTAAAATCCGGAATGATTTAGCGTCCATTGACGCATTTGCATTTACGGGGGGAGCGGTTATCCCCTGGGGGATATCGGATAAAATATAGGTGTTGATGTCCCCGCTGCTTTCAAAATTGGCTTCATTTCCGGGAGTTTCTTCAACTTGAATCGGAAGAGTAATGATAAAGGTCGAGCCCTCACCGGTTTTACTTTTTACTTCAATCTTGCCGCCCGATAGTTCCACGATTTCCTTGGTTAGAGCAAGACCGATACCAGTTCCTTTGTATTTGCGGACAGATGAATCGTCCAGTTGCGAAAACCGTTCGAAGATGGTAACCAGTTTATCCTCAGGAATTCCGATGCCGGTGTCGGTAACGGATATTTGAAAATATCCGGTTTGGTTTTCCCCGGATTGTTCGCCAAATGAAATTTCATCCTCGTTGCCGGTTTCATTTAGTTCGACAACGATCTTACCCCCCGGAGGCGTAAATTTCAAGGCATTGGAAATCAGGTTAAATATTGCTTTTTCAAATAAATTGGGATCGATGTACACCGTTAAACCCTTGGTATAATCATGATAGATAAGCTTCAATCCTTTATTTTCAGCCGCTGAGATGACATTGGCTATATAAAATTCAATTAGTTTCGAGATATTCATTCTTTTTAAGTTAATCGTCATTCTACCGGCTTCCAGTTTGGAAAGATCAAGCAGGTTGTTAATAAGCCCGAGTAATCGCAAAGTATTATTACGAATCGTTTGTAGAATGAAATGATTGGATTCGATCATTTTCCCGTAATTACCCTGAATCACAGCCTCGAGGGGCGAGAGAATCAGGGTCAACGGCGTCCTGAACTCGTGAGATATGTTCACGAGGAATTTGGATTTAGCCTTGTCCAGTTCCTGCAGTTTTAAATTGGCTTGGTTAATGGTCAAGATGTTATTAAAATCTCTGCGTAGGTAGTAATCGAAAAGATAATGGGATAAGAGACTGACTCCAAAGGTTGCCGAAAGATAAAACATATTATTAAAAAACAATATCCGGTGATTGGAACTCATAAGGCCGGGTTGCTTGAAAATATAAATCGAGGTGTAACCTAATAGAATTAAAGTCCCATTAAGCGCGGATATCCATAATTTACAACGGTACAAAGCCGTCGTGCCGAACAATATCAAAAATAAACTGTCATAACATATCGAATATCCCAATTCACCCTTTTGGGCGAACGCGATGACACTTAAATTGACGTAGCCCATCAGAAATGTAGTTATTCCCAATATCAGCTGGTAATAATTCTTAAAGGATTTTGAAAATGAAAGAGCCGCAAGCAAAGAGCACCAGATTATCATTATCGCATCCAAGAACAGAAAAATGCCTTTTGAATGCGGCAATATCGTTGAGATCGTGAATCTAAGTATAATATAAATGAAAATGCTTAAAAATATAGTAACACGGATACCGATGAGCGATTTGCTGAAATAATACTCCTCGTAACCTTCTTTGTCTAAAACCTTAAGCACATCCACACCTCTATTGTTGTTGATTAATAAAACATAGTTTTCACATTGCTTTATCGATCGTTTTCTTTGATTATAAGATCCTCCTTAACATTTCAATTAATACGTTTCTTTCCTTATTGGAGATAATATATTTCTTATAAAAACGGTCATTCGGGAACGCTACTA
>JAEZJQ010000059.1 GCA_023436305.1 Bacillota bacterium | reverse complement strand
AACAAAATATTATTAATATTTGAGCGTGTTGGGCAAGTATGCTGTACATGCAGTATACTGATTTTTAGTGATTTTAATATTGCTGCGTTTTCAGCATGGAGTTTGTGGCTAATCGTATCATTTTTACTAATGATTCTTTATGAGATTTATTGGATTCGATATTTTATGAATGAGTATACGGAAGAAAATTTTTATCGCAGTATTTGTGGGATTCCTGTACCTGGAGCGACTCTGCCTGTTATAGCTTTTTTACTATTGGGTATTTACGGTAAAGTTATTTGGCTGATAGCATCTGCTATCGTAATTGGTATCGGTCATATTGGAATACACATTCAACATTTACGAGCGATAAATGAATGTAAAACCAAGACAGTATAGTCTAGTCAGATATATTTACATGATGCACAATAGATCACAGGGGGTGAGTTGATTTTAGACATTCAAAATACTGTAATCAAATTGATGCTAAAACAAAGGGGTCGTGAGTATGGAATTTAAATTATTAAGTAAAGCATTCAAAAACGGGGAATCAATTCCTGATCGTTACAGTAATACTCGTTTAGGAAAAAATATTTCTCCTCCGTTAAAATGGGAAAATCCTCCTGAGCGAACAAAATGTTTTGCAATCATTGTCGAAGATGTAGATGCTCCGATAATTGGCATAGTTGCACATTGGGTTTTATACAATATTCCGGCAGAAAACAGAGAATTACCGGAAGGTATTCCTCATCAAGAGTCATTTTCTGACGGTACAATTCAAGGTAAAAACATTTATAATCAGAATGCATATATGGGGCCAAGCCCTCCATTTGGAACACACCATTATTTTTTTAAAATATATGCTTTAGATGCAATGATAAAATCAGATCCTAAAATGAATCGAAAAAAACTTTTAAAAGCAATAGAGCAACATATATTGGGGCAGGCCCAGTTAATTGGATTGTACTCAAAAAGAAAGGATGATTTCTGATTGTCATCTAATATGTGGGATGCGCAATTTATCGTAGACATAGAAATGGCAAGGCGAGTTTGCATCAATGAATGCGATATAGGCATAAAATCAATCACAGCTTTTGGGGAAGGTTGGGATAATACAGCATATTTGATAAATGAAGAACTTGTTTTTCGATTTCCTCGAAGAGAAATCGCAGTTAGCTGTATGCTGGCTGAAATTGCTCTTCTTCCAATCGTAAAAACTTCAATCGAAATTCCTGAACTAAAGTACTTTAATATGAAATCCAAGATTACTGGTAAACCATTTGTTGGATATAAAAGAATTAAAGGTTCGCCTGTTGGTACTTTGGAACTTAACGAAACCGAAATATCAAATTTAGTTCGGCCCATAGCGAAGTTTCTCAAAGAATTGCATACAACCTGTGTGCCCAAAAATATAGCGGAAAAGTGGGAGAAAAATCAGGAATGGAGAACGGATATTAAAGGCAGGATCCAACTTGCAGAAAAAATGTTCAAGAAATCATCTGAAATGGGTATTGATTTTAATTATGATTTTGAAGAAGTAAAAAACAAATTAGAAAATGTTCATTACCCCAAATTCAAAACGTTAGTTCATGGGGATTTCTATCCTCTACATATACTTATAGATTATCCCAATCAATTATCAGGCATTATTGATTGGGGTGATTCTCATTTTGGAAGCCCTTGCCAGGATTTATCAATTGCTTTTGGTTTTTTTCCAAAAGAAGTGCTCTCGGATTTTGAAGATGAATATGGTCCTCTACCTGATGAATGGAAAATCGCTTCAGCATTTAGAGCGTTTTGTCATAGCTTATCTTTACTACCTTTTACAATTGAAAAAGAAATGGTTGTACTGAAAAAACAAATGATTAATTCAAATATTAGAAGCAAAGAATGGATTGATGAGCTTGTTAAGGATTAGGTTATCGATTAACCCGATTATAATTAGGATTATGAAAAGAGCATTGTGAGGATATGGAGCTTACCGTGGGCATCGGGAAAAAGCTGGAGGTCTGATAAAAGGAGGCTGTCCACAATTCGCAAAATTTTTTCTTTTCGGGTTTTTTCCGTATTTTATTGTGATTGACTTCGGGCCAAGTTGGCCCGAAGTGGCAAATAGTACTGTGACCTATATTATTTCGCTACATAATAGTCACTTTATGTAGATTCCCGGTATACCTTGATGTGCGCTTTAATCTTTTTCATTGCCCAGTCGTAATGGCTTGATGTTGCTGAAACACAGTAAGCCCCAAGAGTTGAAGTCCCTGTCCAAGCGAAATGTTTATTCTCAAACAACTCTTCATTTGTAAACTTCTCAATCATGTCCATCACTTTTTTGTGGCTGGCATGAAGCATTTTCTTTGAATCCTCATAGGGAGTAGACTGGTGTTTCTTCCAAAACTCCACGTTCATCTGACCGTAAGTTTTCCAGTTGTACGGCTCCGGCAAAAACGGCTTTGCTTCACCGTTTTGGTTGACTTCAACCCAATTCAGTAATAGCTGGTGCCATTCGTACAAATGAACAAGCACATCACGCAGAGTCTTATCGCGCTCCCAATGCGCTTCTTTCTTGTTGAAATTGTCACCGAAGTTGAAAGTTGTGGTCTGCTCGTCCTCCGTCATGGAATCAATGAGTTTCCACAGCTTCTCAAACTGTTCGGCTGCCGCCTTGATTAAGTCCGGCTTTGTCGTTGCTCTGCCCATTGCGATTATCCTCCTTGTGGCATTAAGGAATGGGAAAACTCCATACCCACAGACAAATTTAGTTTACGCCGTTTTCCAGCGTTTGAGTGTCGGGAAAAACTCAAATCTCCTTTCAGTACATTGAATTGATTTTCTAATTTTATCTTATCATCCATAAAGTGACAACAGTGCGTCATGTTTTATCTGGCAAATATAAATTTATTATTTCCTCAACTTGCGTGAGTAGGGTATCCCTAACACTTGTCGGTTCCACCACCTTGACGGCTGTTCCGAAAGACAGCAGAAAGCCGTAAAGCCAGTAATCATTCGGCAAGTCTACTATGACCGTGAAAGAGCCATCCTCGTTTTTCGCCACATTCTTAGTGTCAAACTCATCATAAACACGGTACGCGGCATAAGAAGCAAAGCACAATTCCAAATGGACAAGAGCGGGTAATGTTAGGTCTGACGGTTCCATTAGCGGCGGTATAAATTCTTGCCCGGCAAAACTATTGGGTGTAACCGCCACGGATAGCATACGGTTTATTTTGAATGTCCTGTAATCATTCTTCGACAGGCAATATGCTTGCAAATACCACGCTTTGGATTTGAACGCCAATTTTAACGGATATACCGTTCTGCTCGTGGTTTTACCGTATGAACTTGAATAGGTGAATGTAATGGCTTGTTTTTCCAGAATTGCCCGTTTGAGCATTTCAAATCGTTCCTTGTCCGGCTCGGTATTGCCCCAACGGGAAAAGTCCACCTCAATCCAGTTAGTATCTGTTTTGTTAAACAGGGAGCTTAATTTTGACAGTAACTCGCTTGAATCAACGTGCTGTGTGGACGAGAGGCTTTGCAAGGCCAATAGAATCTGATTTTGTTCCACGTCTGAAATAGTGGCCTTGTTCAGCACAAAATTATCCAATATAGATATGCCGCCGCCTTTGCCCTGTGACGTGTAAATAGGTATCCCTGCGATTGTGAGCTTGTCAATATCACGCAGTATGGTTCGCTTAGATACTTCAAAATGCTCGGCTAACTCATTCGCGGTTACGCTTTTTTTGTTCAGCAGAAGATATACGATTTCAAAGAGCCTGTTTATCTGCATTTTCTCACCCCAATTCAAAACAGCGATAGTTGTTGGTCTTTTGATTCAAACGTCTGTAAGTAAGTGAAAACATCATCGGGTTTCCAGAGAATACTGTGCTGCTCGCATATCTCACCCAAAACTTTTAATCTCTTATTCCATCCTTACACTAACATTATCCAGCCAAACCGTCCCGCTACTATCCCCAAAATCCAACTCTAACCGGGACAATGGATCGGACTTCCGCTCCATGGTAATATTAAACTCGATTGCTTCCGTTCCTTGGTGAGTTTGAACAAACAGGAACCGTAGGATTGGTAAGGTTGATGATTTTGGTTGAATCCCAAACGAATGGTCTTTTTCCGGCTGGCCCAGGCTTCAAAGGCGATCCGGTAGGTCCGGCCTTTTTCCAGGGCTAGGTTTTGGCTCAGTTGGGCCTGCCAGTCGAATTTCCCGGCTTGGGTCACGGTAAGTTTCAGAGCGCCGTTTTCTAAGGTAGGGGCGGCAATCATGGCCCCGCCGGTATCCGTCCAGATGGACCAGTGGGCCAGATTTCTTTCAAATCCACCGTTCTTCAGAATTTCAGTTTCGGGAATGAAGCAGGCTTGGGCGGCCATATCATTCAAAAGATATAAAGACTGGGTGGCCACTTCGCCTTCCAGATCTCCAGTCCAGCTATCAAATTTGAATCCCGGATCGGGAATGGCGGTAATGGAAACTTTCTCGCCGAGTGCGTATTCATCTTTTAATGGTGAAATGGTTACATTTCCTCTTTCAAGGCGGTGATGAAGAGGTTTCCATCCATCACCCGCGCGTTTTCCAACCGTTTCTCGGTGTAATACTGATCTTCTCCGTTTCCCCAGCGCCAGGCGTTTCCCTCAGTTTCAAAGCTCCATTTAGCTGGATCGGGAAGGCCGGTGTAACCGAATTCATCGGACCATACCAGGAACCATCCGGGTTGAACGGAGGCGCTTAGTAGAAATGTGGAAGATATTAAGCCGATAAAGATCAGGAAAAGCAGTTTTTTTGACATTGTAATCGCCCCTTCTTAACACAAATTAGGTTCATTTTCACCGTTGGTTCCGATGCCAGTCATATCGTGTTAGTACGAAGATAGGTTTGTCACTGTTTATTTATACATCGGATAATGGGAGTGGATGATAAAGGATGTTTTTGGATGAAGAAGGCCGTTATTTTGTGGGAGAAGTATATTTATGTTTGTTTTTCCGGATTTTCCTGTAAAAAGATCTTTATTATTTGCCGATTCTTCCGAAGGTAATGGTGAAAGGCATATCTTGCCAAAAACGATACCGACACGGCATCCGTAACAATCAACCCATAATTTTAAGTTAGTGGAAAGGAATGAATACGTTGATACCCATTACGAAATTCAGCATTCAAGGTTTGACGGTGAACGGCGAATGGGACGAGTCCGGCCGGATGCTCTTTATCTCCGAACTCGACGGTACTTTGGGGCTGGAGGGAAAATTTCTGGGATTTGGGGCGGATATCCGGGGAACGATTGATGTGGCCATGGATAATTATATTCGGTTAAAAGTTCAATCCATCGGAAAATTGCCCAAGTTTATGATCCCCGGGATTTTAAATCTGGTGCGGACTTTTAACAGCCGGTTTGCCGGGGCCGCCACGGTGAAGGACGATACGATCCTCATCGATCCTAACCGGCTGATTCCGGATTCCAAGGGAGGACAAGCACAAAAAAATCCGCATGTACTTATACAACCGAAGACGTTTGAAGTGGAGGAGGAAGCAGTGGGTTCATTCCGGGAACGGTTTTTGGCCTGGGCCGGGAAAAACGCCGGGACCATGGTGAAGGAAGTAGCGGATATCCTGTGTACGATTCCCGATTTATTAATACTTCTGGTTAACCTGGCCAGAGATTCCCGGATCGCCCCCGAATTAAAGTTAAAAATCGCCTTATGTGTAGCCTATGCTTTATCACCGTTTGATTTTATCCCTGAAATCATCGCCGGACCTCTGGGATTCGTGGATGATACGGTGGCCATGGGCCTGTTAACCGCCAAGTTGGCCGCCGAAATCCCGCCCGAAATCATCCGGGAGAATTGGAAAGGCCGGCCGGATGTATTGGAGTTAATTATCCAAGGCCATGCCTTTACCCGGGCTTTGGCCAATTTAAGCGAGAAATTGCCGAATGTTATATTCAAGAAGTTGGTGACGCTCTTCGGGAAGCCGCGGGATGAAGCTGCGGCGGCGGGGGAGAAAGGTTAAGATTTAAACCTTCATCACCGTAAAATTCTGCCCTAATAACGCCCAACCGGCGGGAGTGCCGAAAGGATAGTTTACATTGGACCAAAAACCCGCCCCGCGTAAATTAAACTCCTTTAATATATCATACTTGGCTTGTAAAGAACGGAGATCTTCAAACCATACCTCATGTTGGACTCCATTTTCATCAGTATACTGAAACCAGGGAGATTGGGCCACCTGATCATAATTGATATTGGCATTATTACGGTAGGCCAGGCTATATACATCGACCAAGTTGATTGGTGTGGCCAGTCTTCCGGAGGGATACGGCAGCGGCCAGTTATAACCGTAGAGCGGGATTCCTTGTAAAATTTTTTCCGGTGGGATCAGTGAGGTAGCATATGCTAACACCGGCCGGACTTGATTGATAGGAGCGACAGCCATTGGAGGGCCGCCAACCCAACCCCATTCATAGGTCATCAGGTGAATGAAGTCAGCCACTTGACCCAAAGCGCCGTAATCGAAAGCGCCCACCCAGGGGGAGTTTGGGAAGTCGGCATATTTGGGCGCCATGGCAAGAGAAACCAGATAACCGCGGGGTTTTAAAGCCGCTACCAAGTCACGGATAAAGGCGGTAAAAAGCTGCCGGTCCTCCGGATACATATTTTCAAAGTCTACGTTCACCCCCGCAAAGCCATACTGTTCCATAATCGTTTGGATATTGGCGATGGTCCGGGCTTTTATCTCCGCGGTACCAATGATGGCCCGGGCTACATCCGAGTCGAAGGTTCCGGTTGTTCCCCAGTTGGTAATGACCATTAGTGGCCGGATGTTGGAACTGTTAAGCAGGTTAATGGCCCGGGTGGTATTGGCCGGGACCGTTATGTTTCCTTCTATATTCACATTATAATTGAAGAGAGCTCCAAAAGTAATGTAGGGACTGAGCCCGGGTAAAGCCCTCTCCAAAGCCGTCATATTCAAAAGATGAAAATAGGCCAGTGTTTCGATTTCTACCGGAGAAACCAAGGGTACCGGTTGTGGGATGACCAGGTTTTGGCCAGGATAAATCCGGGAAGGATCGGTTATCCTGTTGACTTTGGCAATCAGGCTTAACGGTATATCATGCCGGCCGGCAATGGTGTATAAAGTATCTCCCGGGCGGACAGTATAGCGAATTTGGGACCAATCGGGGATGACCAACACCGTTCCCGTTTGAATTTGGTTAGGGTTAGGAATATTATTGGCCTGGACAATAGCGCTAACGGATATATTGAAAATTCGGGCGATCTGAAATAAAGTATCCCCGCTAACTATGGTATAGCGTAGCGCTTCCGCCGGTGGAGCCGGGATCAGCAGCGTCTGTCCCACCACCAGTTGGCCGGGGTTAGGTAATTGATTTATACGTTGGATGGCATCGACCGTAGTGTTATATCTAAGAGCGATAGTGAACAAGGTGTCGCCGGACTGAACTACATAAATCTCCATTAACTTCACTTCCCAAAACATAATCGTTCTTCCATTGTATGTGGTTTATGCCGGGGAAGTTACTTTTAAACTCAACGGATATGTGTTGATTTACAAAACTTAATTTGGACAGGATTTACAAGGATTAAATCGAATCTTTATAAATCATCCTGTGAATCCCGTTAAACCTGCCGACAAAATTATTTTCATTCCTGGTTGTGCCATACTGGCATGGATGGTTAGTAAAAAAATACAAATTGGGGAGGTCTTTTTGAACTGATACCGAAATAGAAAGATTCAAATAAAGTAAACGAATTTTTTCCCAGCGGCAGATAAACCAAATTAGAACTTCATTTCCCCACTTCAGTGAAATGAAAAGAGACTGGTGAAGTAGTTTCTTAAATAATTTAAAAAAAGGATGTGCTTCAATGGAAAAATGGGAATACAAAATCATCAAGGCCGATCCCAGAGCGGACGGAACCCTCGACACCGGCAATTTCAATATGGTGCTCAACCAGCAGGGCAGTGTGGGCTGGGAATTGGTCTCTTGCTTTACATCGGCTGACGCCGGGGAAGTAATCGCGGTATTGAAAAGAAAAATCAATAGTGGATCGGCAGCCCAGGCGGATCAGTCCTCTGACAATCGGGAAAGAGGCTCCGCCTTTTCAGGAAAAAAATTCCGGCCCGGTGGGGAAGATTCCCGGACATACGGAGACAAGCCCCGGACATATGGGAAGGGTTCCGGATATAAGGAAAATGGTTCCAGATATACCGGCAAAGATTCCAGCTATGCTGGAAAGGACTCCGGCTATGCCGGAAAGAGTTCCGGGTATACACGAAAGGGTCCCGGTTCATCGGGGAAGAGTTTCGGATATAAGGGGAAGGGTTCAAGAGTTAAAGAGTAAAAGCTCTGTGGTTGCTTGTGTTATTGATGGCGTCCCAGGCCGGACCATTATAAATGGAACCGGCCTTTAGTTTTTTCTTATCGGCAATATACTGGAGAAATAAATTCCCGAAATAAACCGGTTGTTCCAACGGATAGTTTTTTGATATTCGTGGGCTAGGAGTCTGTGCGAACAATCGATTTTCGAAGCTTATTTAGTGTTGGGTGACAAATTTCTATACAACATATAGTGGTTTTAGCTATTAGAAAGTGTTACTCGCACAGACTCCTAGCGGAAGTGATGGTGGAAATGATGCCTTGTGCCGGAATTGACAGGATTGAAATACTATAATACCGCTTCTAATTCTGAAAGAGGTGGTAATTTGAAAAAGATTCGGAAAATCATAGGCTTCGTTTTTCTGATTTACATCATTAGCCTAGTTTGCAATTTCGCATTTATCCAAACCGGCTCCGGTATCGGGCCGCCCGACGAAGGGCCTTTGGAATGCGCGTTTTACCTGGCGCAAAACTCCTCCAATAAAGTTTTAGACATGATGAAGATCGCCTTCGTTTATACCAATGCCAAACAATACGCCCAAAGCCTGTTTCTGGCCGGTTTTATCGGAAATGAAGTGTTTACCGAGTTTTACATTTTGCCTGCCATTGTCTGGGGATATGGTATGGAACAAAATTACACTCAGGCGCGGCCGCTGGTGGACAGTATTAAAAACCCGCAGGCGAAGCTGGTGGCTTTAACCTGGTTGGCCAAAACCTATATTGTCCACCACCGGGATGCGGCTAAGCTGCTTAAGGAAGCGGAACAGCTGGCCGCGGCAATGATCAAACAGTGGCTTGGCACTCCATATACGGCAGGTAATTATATGGATTTTCTGAAACGGGCGGACGCCCTGGTAAACTTAAGCGAAGCCGAATTTCAAACCGGCCGGAAAACCGAAACGAACCGGATCTTGAACTTGGCGGCGGCTTTTATCCGTTTCGCTTCCCTGGAATCCGGCCTTGAATTTTTAAAAGGAACGGCACTGGCGGGTGTTGCCCACAACCGTTATCAGTCCGGGTATCGAACGGCCGGCTCCGGGCTGATGGCCGAGGCTGAGAAGTATATATTGGAAAGCGCGGCGGTGTCCGTCAATAGTCCGGCATTAATTGAGTTGGCAATAACTTACGCCAAGATGCGGAAGTTTGATAAAGCTTTACAAATTGCCGGTTTGATTCAAAATGAGCCGGAGAGTTCATACCGGTTTTTTTGTTTGGAGAAGATCGGTGCCGAATATTATCAGGCAGGCCAAAAGGCGAAAGCCACAGCCGTCTGGCAGCGCATTCTCGCTGAAATCCGGGATGGCGACGTGCCGAGGCAGATCCAATGGTGGGGCAATGTGGCGGTGGAATTTTACCAGGTGGGCCAGGCCGGTGAAGCCGGGAATTTATTGCAGCAGGCATTGGGAATTGCGGTTCGCCAAAAAGATCAGAGCCTAAAAGACGCTTACCCGGAGGCTTTGATGGTGATTGCCGGCAAGTACCGGGAGATAGGGGAGCGGGACAGCGCATTACGGTTGATGGGTGAAATTTATGAACTATTTCAAACCTTGCGTCTGCGAAATATGATGGATGGAACCCCCAACCAATTGGTGGTGGCCCATAACCAGCCCATACCATATTGTAGTATTGCTACAATTGGAGATATTCCCGCTCAAGTTCGTTCCGACTTGCTGGGTATTGATTTGGCCTCGGAATATGCCCGGTTGGGAGTTCACCTGCGGGCCCTGCAAGTTATCCGGCTGCTATCGCTCACTGAAAACAAAGTGGAGGGATTGATCTGGGTGGGAAAAGCCTTTGGGGATGACGGAATTACGGTGAATGATGAAATGCGGAAGATATTGCGGGAGATTGCCCAAGAGGGGGCTTAAAACTCTTGGGCGGCCTGTTTGGGTAATGGAAAGTTTTTACCGGTTCACCGGGAACCGCCGGGTGTCCAACGATTTTCAATAAATATTACTTATTTGTTTAAAACAAATCCATTCCGCTGCCGATAACAATAATACCAATTTTAAAGACTTTTTCGCAAGAGTAAACTAACCGTTGATATGAGCGGCATACCAATTCATTTACCACAGGAGGAATCAACCATGCACCTGGAACTCACCCGGGAACAATATCGTACCCTACTGGAACTCGTTTTTTTGGGCAACTGGATTGTGACTTCCCTGGAAGTCGAAGCGGATGTCGAAACCCAAAAATACGATGAACTGGAACGATTTATATTCTTCCATGCCAAGAGTTTCGGCTTACCGGAACTCGCTGATGGCGTTCAGCCGGATGATTGCTATCCCAGCCGCAAGTTTGAAGATGAAAGCCCGGTCTTTGATTATATTGACGAATACGACGATCAAACCTTCTGGGAAGAATTGGCCTACCGGTTGGCCGAACGGGATCTGATCCGCAAATACGGGGAGGAGGCTCTGGCCAAACTCACTCCGGATGAACGTTTTTTGAAGAAAGAAGAACTGGTCAATAAATATAGCGATATTTTCTGTGAGACCGGTTTGGACAATATCGAGGTATCTTAATTCAAAACGGGATTTTTTGAATATTTCGGGCGTTCAAGGATTCCCTATTATCAATTGAATATCGAAAAATAAAAGTCTGCGAAAGTCTAGCAGGCTTTTTTTAAGCCGGCAAAATCTCGTTTTATGGCAATGTCAAAATTTTTGCTTTGAATATTTTTTACCATCCTACCGCAAAATAAAAATTAGGAGTAAGCAAATGGATTGGTTACATAAATTTATGGTGGGAAGGTACGGTTCGTCACAATTTCAATAAAAGGTAGAGATAATGTAGATTGTTGAATATCCTTGTCACCCTGAACTCCAATTATATTAAGCCGCTTAAAGTGATGCTGAAATCGATGTTTATGAACAATCCTAATGAGGATTTTTGCATTTACCTTATACACTCAAGCATCAAAGAGGAAGAACTTGCCGATATCAACCAATTTATAGTAGGAAACGGACAAAAGTTTTTAGCGATAACCATTCAAAATGAATATTTTCGAAATGCGCCGGTAGTCATGCATTATACCAAAGAGATGTACTACCGGTTATTAGCATGTAAGTTCCTGCCGGCCAATTTAGATAAAATACTGTATCTTGACCCGGATATTATTGTTATCAATGAAATAAGAAAATTATATGACCATGAATTGTCCGACTACCTTTATGCGGCGTCATTTCATAACCGTGTCCCGATAAAAGAAATCAACAAAATCAGGCTAAGAGCGCATGAAATGGAAGAATACTTTAACTCGGGAGTCCTTTTAATGAACTTATGCCTTCAAAGGGAAAAAATAAGCGAAAAAGATATTTACGAATTTGTTGCCAAAAATAAAAGCAGACTTATTATGCCGGATCAGGATGTATTAAACTCACTTTACGCGAAAGAGATCAAAAAATTAGATGAAATAAAATATAACTACGACACCAGATATTATAAATATATTAAAATTCTGAGTAAGGGTTCCGTGGATATGAATTATATTATTAATAATACCGTGATACTTCATTTTTGCGGCAAGAAGAAACCATGGCATAAAAATTATAATGGTGAGTTTCATTCTCTATATAAGCATTATGAAAAAATTGCATTTAAAAGATGACCTAACGAACATGTTCATCGGCACGACGGACAAAATAAATATTCGATAATTGCTGTATAAGGGGTGAGTGATCATAAAAAAGTCGGAAAAAAAGATTGCCGGTGCGTTTCGCATTTTAATCGTGAGTTTAGCTGTTCTAGCTCAGCTCTTTTTACTTGCTTTGCTCGTAATCGAATTAAAACATAATTCAGTTTTTATTTACTTATTACTTGAAGTTGTGGGGTTAATCGAAGTACTCGTACTCGTCGATAAAAATAATAATTCCTCATATACCATTGCATGGCTTATTATTATTCTAATTTTACCGGTATTTGGGTATTTGCTTTACGTATTATGGGGAAGAACCGGAACCCATGGCCGAAAAAGCAGAAAAAACCAAGAGATTATATTACGGGGAATGAAGTGGTTAAAAAAAGATCCGAATGTGCAATCGGAATTTCAACGATGCCATCCATCCCGAAAAAGGATTACCGGGTATCTTGAACAAGAGGGCTTCCCCTTATATAAAGATACCAAAAGTAAATATTACGGATTAGGCGAATTGCAATTTGAAGATATGATAGCCGATTTGGAAAAAGCTAAGCGCTTCATTTTCCTTGAATATTTTATTCTTGGGGAAGGACAGCTTTGGGAGCGGATCCATGGGATACTTAAACGCAAGGCTGCACAAGGGGTTGAAGTCAGGTTGATGTATGACGATCTCGGTAGTATAGTAACAGCGCCAAACAAGCTTATTAAGAAACTGGAAAGCGAACATATTCGGGCGATTTCTTTTAATCCGGTTCACAAATACATTTCAAGGCTTTATATCAACTATCGTAATCATCAGAAAATCGCAGTAATCGATGGTAATATCGGATATACCGGGGGTACCAACCTTGCCGATGAATATGCCAATCTATATGCTAAACATGGTCACTGGAAGGATGCCGCAATTAGACTGGAGGGAGATGCTGTTTGGAGTCTGACTGTGACATTTCTTCAAATGTGGGAAATTGAAAGTGGAATAAAAGAAGACTATTTAAATTATCAACCGGCCATTAAAATTACAGGCGATGGATTTTATCAGCCTTTCTCCGACGGGCCGGTTAACAATCCGCATAATCCGGCCGAGGCGATGTACCGTCAACTTATTTCGAATGCCAAAGAATATGTCTATATCACCACTCCTTATCTTGTCATTGATGATTTGATGATCGATGTATTATGTACGGCTGCAATGGGCGGAACGGATGTCAGAATCATAACTCCCAAAATATGGGACCATTGGTATGTACATATGGTCACACGCTCAAATTATGGTAGACTCATGGAAGCGGGGGTTCGAATCTATGAATATACACCTGGTTACATTCATGCAAAAATCATCATCAGCGATGATGACCATGCAATAACAGGCAGTATCAATATGGATTATCGCAGTTTTAATCTTCATTTTGAAGACGGTGTTTGGATTTGTGGAGCGCCAGTGCTGGAGGACATTAAAAAGGACATAACGGATACCTTTGAAGTATGTGAAGAAATTGCTTTGAATGAGTGGAAGCGTAGACCATGGTATATAAAAATTCTACAAGCTTTTTTGCGCTTGTTCGCACCGCTTTTTTAAAATTAATTGATGACTGTTTGCTCTTTACAGGGTATATAATACAGCAACATTTACAGATTAATTCATGAGGTGAATTATGACAAATTTATTAATAAAATTGTTCGTGAAAGATAATCAAAATATATCCGATTTTCGAGTGCGGGAACGCTATGGCAAGTTCGCCGGCATGGTGGGCATTGCATCCAATTTACTGCTCTTTCTCATCAAAATTACTGTGGGAATGCTCTTTCACAGTATCGCCATCATTGCTGACGCCATAAACAACCTCTCCGACTCAGGCTCTTCGCTAATAACGCTGATTGGTTTTAAAATTTCCGGCAAACCGGCGGATGCCAAGCATCCATACGGCCATGCGCGCATGGAGTATATCTCCGGCTTGATTGTGTCTTTTATCATCTTGGTTTTGGGGTTACAACTGATTAAAAGCTCGGTCGATAAAATAATTCATCCGCAAGCGGCTCAGTTCAGCATGATTTCTATAGGGGTACTGGTGGTTGCTATTCTGATTAAGCTTTGGCAATGCAAGTTTTATCGAGAAATAGGAAGGATCATTGATTCCACAACGCTTATCGCCACGTCTACGGACAGCCGAAACGATATTCTCGCCACAGCGGCGGTACTGGTGGCCGCTATTGTTACCCGTTTGACCGGTTTTAATCTGGACGGGTACATGGGTGTTACGGTTGCCGTATTCATTCTAGTAACCGGAGTCAGGCTGGTTATGGATACTACCAGTCCGTTGCTTGGTACGGCGCCTACCAAGGAATTGGTGGACAGCATCTATAAAAAAATCCTAAGCTACGACAATGTTATCGGGTTGCATGACTTGGTGGTACACAGCTACGGTGTGAACCAATGCTTTGCCTCGGTGCATTGCGAGGTGCCTGCCGGGCAGGACATTATGGTGAGCCACGATATTATTGACAATATTGAACGTGACTTTTTAAAAGATCAGGGCATTCATCTGGTTATTCATCTTGACCCTATTGTTACCGACGATGCAAAAACCAATGAACTAAAAGCGGTGGTGAAAAATCTGATTGAGCGGATTTCGCCGGAAATCAGCATGCACGATTTTCGTGTGGTATGGGGTTTGAGCCACTCGAATCTGATTTTTGACGTTGTAGTTCCTTTTGATTTTAGGTGGAGCGATGATGAGCTGATTAAACTCATTGAGGATGGAATTTACATGATTGACACCACTTATCGCCTGGTAATCACAATTGATCATAACTATGTGCCAAGTAATGATTGATGGTATTATAAAGAAAATCATTGTTCTACCGATAATTATAGCAAAAGAAGTTTTACCACACTTAAACCCGGGCAATCAGGTAAGATAAGAAGGTGTTCATCAATGAGTCCGATACATGGCGTGAATAATCAAACCGCGTTTTTTCCAATAAAGCAGGATAACAATTTATCCAAGAATATTAATGCCGAAATTAATGATAGTGTAAGCGCGAATCTAACCGCCACTCCATCCGGTTTTGAAATGATACTTAAATCGCTGCTCGAAAATATGTTGAGTAATCAGTCATATTTGCCCGGAGACAACGATCCGGCCGGCGCGTTCATCAATTTATCGCCGATAGCGGCTGGGAACAGTAACACCAACAGTTTATTGTCAATACTGGAGCAAAAGGAACAGCCCGGCCTGTTATCTCACAGTCCGAGTCAATCCTTGTCCTTACAATTATTGCAATTCCTATTGGATACCGGCATTGCAAATAATGATTCGGCCGGGACCGTGTCGGAAGTTCCCAATACGTGGATAATATCCAGGTATAGGCAGGCTATGAATGATTTCCGGAATGCATTTCATCTGGATGCCGCCGGAAATCCGGAAGGGTTGAATATTCATACCATCAATGGAATTTTGAGTGGTGATGCCGGAGCCGTTCAAAACTTATCCGCTACGGGTACTCCGGGATATAATCCTACCAAGCAAGAAGTGGCGGATTATATCACCGAACAATGCCAAATAATTGGAATACCGGCGCAACTTGGATTAGCCACCGCCGCCACCGAGAGCAACCTGAACCAGTTTAATAAAGATGGGACGCCCCTTCGCGGCAGCAATTCCGATTCCACGGATTGGGGTATTATGCAGGTCAATGATAAAGCGTGGGGGGACGTTTTTGATTTCAACCGGATCAAAACGGATTGGAAATACAATGTCCGGGCGGGTTTACAGATATTAAAGGACAGTTATGATTCCGCCGTCAAGAACAACGAAAGCAGCAAAGGCGCCAATAGTAGCATGGAGAACCTGGCACGGGCGGCTTATTCGGGCTATAACGCGGGCGCCGGAAATGTGTGGCGGTATCGGACAACCATTGAAGACGCTCCGAAAACCGGTCCCTATGATGTCTTGAGTAATGAAGGATATGATATCCGGGATATCCGGTTTTGGAACCATTATCAAAATTATCATCAGTACCAGGGCTAATTCCAATCCCAAAACAGCTTGGCGTATGTAATATAATCCTCGATTCGCCAAGTTATCTTGTTGAATTTTTAAGTTACTTGCGCACACGTGTACGTGCCAAATTCGGATAAAACAAATCGGAGCGAAACCAATCGCTCTTTTATTTTTTCCGGATATAAAACCAAAAATAAAATTTTGGTATTGCTCCGGAATATAGTTCGTGGTAAAATAATACCGAACATACGTTCTTGGGCGTTGTGAAAAACTACACTTACACCGAAAGAATATTCTTTCACCCATATTTCACAACGCCTTTTTTCTCACCCTCATCGTGAGGTCGCACGTTTAGTGTTTGTTGAATGAAACCTGTATCTTAATAATCTGACCGCAAGGGAGAAATACTCATGAACGCCAACATTGAACCCATTAATGAATCCATCCGGGTCATCGCCGGTTTTAATCAGGGAGGGCGATTAACCCCGTTGCTTTTTGAATGGCGCAGCCACCGGTATGAAAAGTTTAAAATCATTAAGACCTGGAAGGTGCCCGAAGGAATCGCCCAAAAAGTATTTTTTACACTTACTCCCGATACCATTAATCTATATGAGATATATTTTCATACCCGGGATTTTCAATGGGTTTTGGCCAAGATCTATCATAATTAACATCATATCCATCTTTAAAAAATTCAAAAAAGGTCGCGTATAAAAAGTATTCTTCGGGAAATAAAGGGATTTTTCGAACATTCACCGAATATAGCGTCAAAAAGAAGGTGAAATCATGCCCGATATTCCAAAAGAAAAAATGAGCGTTGAAGACTTGCTAATGAGCCAGTCATACGCTTTGCAGGCCATCATCAATCTTCTCGATAAAAAAGGGCTCGTTACCCGGGAGGAGATCGTTGGGGAACTGAAAGCGATGCAAGCCACTATTTTTGATAGTAAAAAATTGCCCCCCAATGATAAATGAATGTTCACCTCTTTCAAATCACCAGTTAAAAAAGGGGAACCCAATTGAGGATCTTTACTGTTTCCGATATTCATGTCGATTTTGAGGAAAATCTCCGGTGGTTTCAAAATCTATCCCGGGTGGATTATACGGATGATCTGCTGATATTGGCCGGAGATGTAACGGACTCATTGCTTTTGTTAGAAAAAACGCTACAAGATTTGAAGGAACGGTTCCGGGAAGTTTTCTTTATCCCCGGCAATCACGATTTATGGGTACGTCGCAACCCAATGGCCCCCAATTCGTTGGAAAAATTACAGCTAATCCGGGCGATAGCGGCCGGTTGTGGTATCCGAATGGAACCGTTTCATTGGGGAACGTTATCGATTATTCCTTTGTATAGCTGGTACGATTACTCATTGGCGGAACCTACCCCGGAAACTTTCGAATCCTGGGCTGATTTTATCGCATGCAAATGGCCGGTTGGCTTTGACGAAAAACGGATCACAGGGCATTTCCTGGAGATGAATGAACCGTTTTTAAGTATTACCAATCAATTCATTATTTCATTTTCTCATTTTCTGCCCAGGATTGATTTGATGCCGGATTTTATCCCGTCCAGCAAACAGAGTATCTATCCGGTTCTGGGGACCTCATTATTGGAAACTCAAATCCGCCGGTTGGGTTCGGGGATTCATGTTTACGGACATAGCCATGTTAATACGCGCGCTGTGAAGGATAATGTGTTATACATTAACAATGCCTTTGGATATCCTTATGAAACCATGATTACCGCGAAAAAACTCAAGTGTGTATATGAGATTTAAGGAATGCCGAAGATCAAAAGAGGCGAAAATGGATAGTCAAAGCCTGACTTTGACATTAGACATTGAACTTTTGGCTTGATGAAAGGCAGTAAAATGATACAACCCATTACTTACCTTGATGAATTAATTTTGACCAGGCCGGAACAGGTTTTCAAAGCCAACGGCTGCTTCTGCTTTTATCCGCTCTGGGAACATTATGAAAGGATCATCCCCTATTTACATCCCACTGAACGGGAATATTATGAATCATTAAAATTTGAAAAACGAATGCGAAGTTTCCTGATTGGGCGTTACGCAGCCAAACGGGCGGTGGCTGCATTGACCGGGGAAGCCGATTTGGCTAAAATTTTGGTCCGGTCCGGCATATTTACCCAACCAATTATAACCTTGCCGGGCCATCAAAACATACAGGTCAGTATTTCCCATTGTGATCATCTGGGAACCGCCCTGGCCTTTCCGGAAGCTCATCCGCTAGGAATCGACATCGAAAAGATCCACCTGGATAAAAATGAAGTTTTGGAAAAACAAATGACTCCCGCTGAAATCGAATTGATTAAAACCCAGCCGGATTCCTACGAAACTATGCTAACGGTGTTATGGACAGCCAAGGAAGCGTTGTCGAAGGTCATTAAAACCGGTTTGATGACTCCGATGAAAATCTATGAGATTCATAAAATGGAGTACCATGATCATTTCTTTATGAGTTATTATAAAAATTTCGGTCAATATAAAACCATATCATTCAAGATCGGGGATTGCGTTTGCGCCGTCGTTCATCCGATGAAAACCGAACTGGATATGGATATCACCGCTTTGCAAAGGAATTTTGAAGCAATTGATTCAGAGTGGAGTAAT
>JAEZJQ010000044.1 GCA_023436305.1 Bacillota bacterium | reverse complement strand
ACCTGCACCATCAGGGAAATATACGTTCGACAGGTTTCCAATAAGGAATTTTACTAAGCCGTTTCGAATTCTTGAAACAGTTGTTTCATAACCACAATATTATTAACATGAAATAGGTTCATTTCATGCTTGTTTACGATGTTTATCATGTCGTGTTAGTTAATTATATGTAACAAAAACATTTTCCTTATTTTTTAATATAATATAGTAAAAACCTCGTTCAACTCTCAGCATTCCATATAAGTGCAATAAAATCCTCAACAATTGAGCCAGATGTATCATTGCCATATCGAAGCTTCCGAACATGTCCAAATGGGAATGTACGGTGCTTTAATCATTTATCTGTCAATCGAAAGCTTACATCAAGCGGGTATCGTCCAAATCAAGTCCGGAAGATGGCGAGTAAACGGAAAAATCCAACCTGAAATTCCTAAAACCGCCACCAACCGGAACTTCGTTTATAACGACATCAATACATTCCACCGAGCCGGTCAACTGTCCCAACCCCAATGTGGTAAATTATATTGAAATCTGTAATCAACCGCCGGGAGATCCGAACGATAAATTCTTCCCCCAATTCTATCCCATGCATAATCATGATGATTACAAAGTAACTAATAACGGGGTTTATCCCGGTGGACAATTAACCTTGATCCAAACCGATGCACCCGACCCAAATGATAATATGCCTTAATCCGTCTCATCCGAATGGGATCTCCAAAATATTAACAAAAATAACGGTTTTATTTCGCAGTCATCCGTCACCAAAAGTTATTCAACCCGAACCGGTTGGAGCGGCGCCACAAAAAAGACAACAAAGAGATAAGCCCATTATAAATGATCCATTTAAATATAAATACCGTGCCGAATAGCACGGTAGTAATCTTATTGTTCCTTAAAACTCTAAATCATTAGGTATTAATGTTCTACTTCTCGCCCTTCTGCTTTAAATACTCCTTATACCCCAGTTCCTCCAACAATACGCCTTTATCATTAACCTCTTTGGCCAGCTTTTTCTTATACTCGATCATCTTCAGGCGTAATGAAGCATCCACCACACTCAAAATTTGTACTGCTAAAATCCCGGCGTTTTTGGCGCCATTGATGCTGACCGTGGCCACCGGGATGCCGCCAGGCATTTGGACGATGGAATACAAGGAATCCACCCCATCCAGGGTATTGGTTTTAATGGGTATCCCTATTACCGGCAGCGGAGTCATTGCTGCCAGTACACCGGGCAAGTGGGCGGCACCGCCGGCTCCGGCGATGATCACTTCCAAGCCCCGTTCGGCGGCGGTTGAAGCGTATTCAATGGCTCTTTTGGGAGAACGATGGGCGGAAATAATGGTCATTTCATAATCGACTCCGAACTCTTCCAGTACTTCCGCAGCTAATTTCATAATCGACAGATCGGAATCGCTTCCCATCACAATGCCTACCAATGGCATTATTGCTCAACTCCTGTTTGTTTTAATTCAAGCGTGCGCGCAAATTCCGTTTAGGGTATGCAAACCATGATACTATTTCCTGCTTCCCGGTTTTAAAATGGGAATTCCCTCTTTACAAAGCGGGCATTCATCCGGCTCCCAGGTTTCAATTTCCATTGCTAACAGCGCTTCTTTTTTGACGCCAAAATGGGTTTTGCCCGCGCTCCGGTCCACCAACACCCCAACTCCGATTACATTGGCGCCACGTTCCTTGACCGCATCAATCACTTCCACCACCGAGCCTCCGGTAGTAATTACATCCTCTACCACCAAAACGTTCTCATCATCTTCCAGGTCAAAACCGCGCCGGAAAGTCATTTTACCATCCTCGCGTTCGGTGAATAGAGCCCGGACTCCCAAGACCTTAGCCACTTCATAAGCGACAATAATGCCACCGATAGCTGGAGCCACCACTACATGCAATTCCTGGCCTTTAAACCGGCGGGCCAAATCTTCGCATAAGCGTTCCGTAAATTTGGGATATTGTAATACCTGAGCGCATTGCATATACTGTCTGCTGTGTTTCCCCGAAGTCAAGCGGAAATGGCCCTCACGTAGCACTTTGGTCTCCCTGAAAATCTCCAAGATCTCTTTTTGTTCCAGCACTGATGGTCCTCCTTAAGTATATTTTATGCTATTCGTGTCGATGGAATTCAGATATGGAAATATATATTTTATAAGACAGAATAAGATCAATACAATTAGTTATCGTCTTGGTTTCCAATTTTATTTAACCAGTTTCTAACTTCTTAACACCAAACTTTGACTCAATCCTGTAAATGGGCTATTCCCTTTAAATCGGCAAGATTAGTAACTCTTTCTTCGACAAGAAACTCCCTGATTCCTGCAACAATTTTGGCGGGAGTATCCGGATCTTTAAAAATACCGGTTCCAATTCCTACCGCGGTAGCCCCGGCCATGATGAATTCCATAGCGTCGGCGGCAGTGGTTATTCCACCGATACCAATGATGGGAAGGGAAACCGCTTTATAAGTTTGCCACACCATCCGGAGCGCCACCGGTTTGATGGCCGGTCCCGATAGGCCGCCTACCGTATTTTTCAATACCGGACGGCGTTTTTTTATATCAATGGCCATTCCCTGCAATGTATTAATCAAACTGACGGCATCGGCTCCGGCCATCTCCACCTGGCGGGCGATTTCGGTGATATCGGTTACGTTCGGCGACAGTTTTACTATCAAAAGCCGTTTGGTAGCCTTGCGCACCGCTTCGGTAACGGTAAAAGCAGTTTTTGGGCACGTCCCGAAGGCGATACCACCCTCTTTGACATTGGGGCAGGAGATATTTAACTCAAAACCGGAGATTTCCGGGTAATCGCTTAAAATCGAAGCCACTTCGGCGTATTCGGCGATGGTTTTCCCCACGATATTGACAATCACCGGAACTTTGTACTGCCGCAAAAACGGAATGGCTTCCTCAATAAACCGGGTCACGCCGGGATTTTGCAAACCGATGGAATTCAGCATTCCGGCCGGGGTTTCGTAGATCCGCGGCGGCGGGTTTCCCGGCCAAGGTTGCACCGATACCCCTTTGGTTACCACCGCCCCCCATACTTCCGGAGTGAAAAAAGGCAGATACTCCCGGCCGTAACCGTAAGTTCCAGAAGCCGGAAGCAGCGGATTTTTCAATTCCAATGAGCCGATTTTAACTTTCAGTGATGGTTCCAAGCTCATAGCACCACCTCTTCACTGGAAAATACCGGGCCATCAACACAAACACGCCGGTGTCCTTGGCTTGTTTTACAGGCGCACCCCAGACAAGCTCCCACACCACAAGCCATATGAGCCTCCAATGACAATTGACACGGAATCTTGAATTCGGCGGCCAGCCCTTGCACCGCCCTCAACATGGGCTGCGGCCCGCAAGCCGCCAACAAATCCGGGGGCGCGGTTTTTAGTTTATCGGAAACCAGATCAGTGATTAAACCCTTATACCCATAGCTGCCATCATCGGTAGCCGCCAAAACCTCAACACCCAGACCGGACCAACGCTCCAGTTCAAGCAAATCCGACCGGGTCCGGCCTCCGTAAAACAGGGTGACTTTGGTTTGGGGAGTGTTTTCGGCTAGATAATCGGCCAGAAAAAAGAGCGGCGGCATCCCAATGCCACCTGCAACCAGAAAAATGCTGCGGACAGCCCCGCCCACCGAAAAACCATTTCCGATGGGCCCCCGGACACTCAATAATTCACCTTTTCTCTTCCCGGCCAGGATTCCGGTCCCCCGGCCCAAAACCTTGAAAATAAAGCTGATACTGCCTTCGGCCTCATTCCGCTGCAATAAACTGATGGGTCTTGGCAAGAGCGGATCGTTCACCGCCATCTCTCCGATATTCACCTGAATAAACTGCCCCGGCTTTGCCGCCACCGCAATCTCCGGCGCCAGCACCGTAAACAAATGATAGCCGGGAGCTAAAGTATTGGTACTTATGATTAATGCCCGTGTGTGAAACATAAAACCTCCAATAAATGTGAAAAGTTAAAAAGTTAAATCACTTGCTCCACCCGGATGGTCTTGAAGTCCTGGATTGGAATGACCACACTGGGGTCTTTGCCGTCATCCAAGGCCAGTAAAACGAGTAAAAAGGCTTTTACGGTATCCAGGGAAGTCAGGCAGGGGATATTATGCTCCACCGAAGCCCGGCGGATTTTAAAGCCGTCCCGTTCCGGTTCCTTGCCCCGGGTGATAGTGTTCACCAGGAGCTGAACCTCCCCGTTTTTCACAGCATCCAGAATATTGGGTGATTCCTCGTTGATTTTGTTTAATTTAGTCACCGGAACTCCATTGACCCGCAGATAAGCGGCGGTCCCCATGGTGGCCAGTATTTTAAAACCGCGTTCCGCCAAACGCTTTAATAACGGCAATGCTTCGGCTTTGTCACGGTCGGATAAGGTGGCCAGGATGGCCCCTCCCCGCGGCAGTGAAAATCCGGCGGCGATAAACGCTTTATATAAGGCGCCGGGATAAGTCATGTCAACACCCATCACTTCTCCGGTGGATTTCATCTCCGGACCCAGCGAAATGTCCACTTGAGTCAATTTCGCGAACGAAAATACCGGAGCTTTAACGGCGATTAATTTCGTTTCCGGCCATAATCCCCCGGGATACCCTTGAGAGTGAAGGCTTTGCCCCAGCACCGTATTGGTGGCCACTCGCACCATGGGAATCCCCGTAATCTTGCTCATAAAAGGAACCGTCCGGCTGGAACGGGGGTTTACCTCAATACAGTAGACCTCATCTTCGGAAAGCACGAACTGGATATTGATCAAGCCCACTACTTTCAAAGCCTTGGCCAGTTTTAAGGTATAGCTGAGAATCTTCTCCTGTTCCATCATGGTTAAATGCTGATGTGGATAGATGGCAATAGAATCACCGGAATGAACTCCGGCCCGTTCCAAGTGTTCCATAATCCCCGGAATCAATACGTTTTCACCATCAGCAATGGCGTCTACTTCACACTCCCGGCCAACTACATACCGATCCACCAGCACCGGGTGTTCCGGAGCGGCTTTGACGGCGTGAGTCAGATAGTTTTTCAACTCATTTTCGTTATAAACGATCTCCATGGCCCGGCCACCCAATACATAAGAGGGCCTGACCAGTACCGGAAACCCGACCTCACCGGCAACCTCCAAAGCTTCTTCCAGTGAAACCACCGTACGCCCCGGCGGTTTAGGAATATTCAAGTCCAACAACAATTTGTCGAACCGTTTCCGATCTTCGGCCAGATCAATGGAGTCCACCGAAGTTCCCAGAATTTTGATCCCCGCCTTTTCCAATTTTGCCGCTAGATTAATCGCCGTTTGGCCGCCGAATTGGACGATGACTCCTTCCGGTTTTTCCAGCTCCAAAATATGCAGGACATCTTCTACGGTCAGCGGTTCGAAGAACAGGCGATCTCCGGTATCAAAGTCGGTACTGACCGTTTCCGGGTTATTGTTAATAATAATGGCTTCGATCCCTGCTTCTTTAATGGCAAAGATGGAATGGACACTGCAGTAATCAAATTCCACCCCCTGCCCAATCCGGATAGGGCCGGATCCAATCACCGCGATCTTCCGTTTCGGGGAAGGCAGCGCTTCATTCTCCTGATCATAACAGGAATAGAAGTAGGGAGTGGCCGCCTCAAATTCGGCAGCACAGGTATCCACCATTTTATATACCGGGCGGATATTATGCTGATAACGAAACTCCCGAACCTCTTCCTCAGTGGCTTTTGTTAATTTGGCAATCTCCCGGTCCGAAAAACCGAGCCGCTTGACTTCCTTTAAAAATTCAGGATCACGGTATCCTTGACTTTGCAGTTTGGATTCTAGGGCTACCATATTTTGAAGCTTCCGAAGGAAGAACGGGTCTACTTTGGTCCGCTGATTAAGGTCTTCCACCGTATAACCCCGCCGTAACGCCTCCGCCAGGAAAAAGAACCGGCGGTCGTCCGCCTGAACGATAGCCCGTTCCAGACTAGTGGGATCCATTTTCGCCACCCCTGGAACGGTGAGGCCGTATAACCCAATCTCCAGGGAACGGATAGCCTTTAACAGTCCGGCTTCCAGGGAACGATCGATGGCCATTACCTCGCCGGTGGCTTTCATTTGGGTACCCAGGGTCCGGTCGGCCAGGTTGAACTTGTCAAAGGGCCAGCGTGGGATTTTGACCACCACATAATCCAGGGTGGGTTCAAACGAAGCATAGGTCTTCCCGGTGACCGCATTCTTAATTTCATCCAGATGTAATCCGATAGCAATTTTGGCCGCCACTTTGGCGATGGGGTAACCGGTGGCCTTGGAAGCCAGGGCGCTGGAACGGCTGACCCGGGGATTCACCTCAATCACATAATATTGGAAGCTGCCGGGGTCAAGCGCGTATTGGACGTTGCAACCACCTTCGATTCCCAAAGCGCGGATTATCTTCAGCGACGCCGCCCGCAACATTTGATATTCCCGGTCGGCCAAAGTTTGGCTAGGCGCCACCACAATACTATCACCGGTATGAATCCCCACCGGATCGATATTTTCCATATTACAAACCGTGATACAACTATTATTGGAATCACGCATAACTTCATACTCAATCTCCTTAAACCCGGCCACCGATTGTTCCAGCAATACCTGAGTGATGGGACTCAAGGTCAGACCCCGAATAACAATCTCCTCAAGCTCGGTCTGGTTATGAGCGATACCGCCGCCGGTGCCGCCCAAAGTGTAAGCCGGCCGGATAATTAAAGGATATCCGACGCTCTCCGCAAAATCCAACGCTTCTTGCAGTTTGGAGATGATGGCGCTTTCAGGAATGGGTTCACCGATAGCCAGCATCGTTTCTTTAAATAACTGGCGGTCCTCGGCTTTTTTTATGGCTTCCAGCGGTGTTCCCAACAACCGGACTTTGTAATCACTAAGGACCCCCGCTTCATGAAGTTTCACCGCCAGATTCAGTCCTACCTGCCCTCCCAGGGTGGGCAGCAGTCCATCGGGCCGTTCCTTGGCGATGATCCGGCGGACGGATTCCACGGTTAAAGGTTCAATATATACCCGATCCGCAATATTGGCATCGGTCATAATAGTGGCCGGATTGGAATTCACCAGAACCACCGAAATTCCTTCTTCACGTAACGAACGGCAGGCTTGGGTCCCCGCGTAATCAAATTCCGCCGCCTGGCCGATAATGATCGGCCCTGAGCCGATAACCATTACTTTTTTTAATGTTTTATCAAGAGGCATGTTTTCACCCTTCAAAAAAAGATTTATGAGAACACCCAGTGATTGTGGTTCAATGTGAATTCGTTAATATCATCAAGCGTTTACATTAAACCGGCAAATTCTTTGAATAAATATTCAGAATCGGTGGGTCCCGGCGCCGCCTCGGGATGGTATTGTACGGAAAAGAGGGGTAAATGCCGGTGTCTCAGGCCTTCCACCGTCCGATCGTTTACATTGATATAAGACACCATGACTTCATCCGGGTTTAAAGTATCCTCGCGTACCGCAAAACCATGATTTTGGGAAGTAATAGTCACCTCTCCGGTGAGCAAGTTTTTTACCGGGTGATTGCCGCCACGATGTCCGAATTTTAATTTATAAGTGTCTCCACCCAATGCCAGCCCGATAATCTGATGCCCCAAGCAGATTCCAAAGATCGGGAGTTTGCCAATTAACTCCTTCACGGTGTTCACCGCGTACATAACATCCTTGGGATCCCCCGGACCATTGGACAGCATCAGCCCATCGGGTTTCAGTTTTAATATCCGGTCTTTAGGCGTATCACAGGGAACGATGGTCACCCGGCAACCTTGATTAACCAAACTGTGAGCAATATTACCCTTGGCTCCGTAATCGATTAAAACCACGTGTTTGGCGCCATCACCTTCCTGATAAATCCGGTCGGTACTGGCTTGCTTCACAAAATCCTGGCCGGATAAATCATGAACCGCCTTAACTTTTTGGAGTACCACCTCATCAGCCTCATTGGTGGTGGTAATCATCCCACGCATGGTTCCTTGGGTCCGCAGCCTTTTGGTTAAAGCCCGGGTGTCAATACCGGCCAACCCCAGTACATGATGTTTCTTTAAAAAAGCATCGATACTCAATTCCGCCCGCCAGTTACTGGGAATCTCACAATATTCCTTCACAATGAACCCTCTGGCGAAGGGATGGGCTGATTCGTTATCCCCGGAATTAATCCCATAATTTCCGATTAAGGGATAAGTCATGGTAACAATCTGGCCACTATAGGAAGGATCGGTCAAAATCTCCTGATAACCGGTCATCCCGGTATTAAAAACGACTTCTCCCCCGGCTTCACCATCCGCCCCGAATGATGTTCCATAAAAAACCGTACCGTCTTCCAGCACCAAACGCGCTTGCATCTTTAAAACCCCCGTTGTTTTCATTACGAGCAATTCAGTTGCGAATTCCGGATACAAATCAATCATGAATTTTTATTATTTTAACTCAGAACTTAAGACCCGGGACTCGTGACTCGTGACTCGTGACTCGTAACCCTATGTTCTTTCTCTCTATCATTATATCATAAATATGCAGTTTTATAAAATAATTATACAAGAATTTCATCATTAAATCGTAACACACCATCCACCCAGGCAAATTGGACCTTACCGGTTAATTTCCGCCCAATAAATGGTGAATTCTGGGATTTGGAAACGAAATCTTCCGCTTTAACCTCCCATTCACGCAAGGGGTCAATTATAATGACATCCGCCGGATCTCCGGGCAACAGCCGTCCGCCGGGTTGATGTAATATTCTGGCTGGGTTTACCGCCATTTTTCGGATCAGTTCTTCCTTGGTTAAAAGATTTGCCGCAACCAGTTCGGTCCAAGCCACCCCCAAGGCGGTTTCCAAGCCAATCATTCCCGTTGACGCCATAGCGAACTCCCGGTGTTTCTCTTCACGGGTGTGGGGGGCATGATCGGTGGCAATCACATCGATGATTCCATCCTGTAATCCCAGCCGCAGAGCCTCCCGATCCTCCATTGAACGCAGTGGAGGGCTTACCCGGAAGGCCGGATCGTAACCTTGTAAATCGGCGTCACTTAATGCCAGATGATGTGGTGTTACTTCCGCGGATACCTCTAATCCGTTTCGTTTAGCCTGTTTTATCAAATTCACGCTGCCGCTGCAGCTTAAATGGCAAAAATGGATTACACCTTGCGTATACTCCGCAATCAACAAATCGCGGGCAATCATAACCGTCTCGGCGATGGCCGGTATTCCCGGCATCCCAAGCACTGTAGACCAATAACCTTCATGCATGACTCCGGTTTCAGCCAGGTTTGGATCTTCTTCGTGCAGCAGTAACGGCATCTTAAACAACTTGGAATATTCAAGCGCAGTCCGCAATATGGCCGGATTAACCAGCGTTTTACCGTCATCGGAGAACGCCACCACCCCTGCGGATGCCATTTCCCCCATCTCAGCCAGTTCCTCGCCTTTTAAACCCTTGGTAATGGCTCCCACCGGGTAAACTTTTGCATACCCACTCTCCATGGCCCGTTTCTTGACATATTCGATAATTACCGGATTGTCGGCCACCGGATCGGTGTTGGCCATGCAGGCCACCGCCGTAAATCCGCCCTTTAAAGCGGCTTTGGTTCCGCTTACGATGGTTTCTTTGTCTTCACGGCCGGGTTCCCGTAGATGGCAATGAATATCAATAAAGCCCGGACAGACAATTTTACCCGCGGCCGGAATGATTTGCGCATTCTCGACCGGCAACTCCCTTCCCACCGCTTCAACCTTTCCGGATTCGATCAGCAGATCACCGATTCCGATAAATCCACCGGCTGGGTCGATTATTTCTCCACCTTTAATGCAATACCGCATCTTTATTTCCTCCTCCGGTAAGCAAATACAACAACGCCATCCGTACTGCCACTCCATTGGTCACTTGCTTCGTAATTACCGACTGGCTGCTAATTGATACCTCTTCGCTTATCTCAATTCCCAGATTGGCGGGGCCGGGATGCATGACCAGAAGATCGGGCCGCGCTCTTTCAAGTCGATGTTGGTTAATGCCAAATAGTTTGGAATACTCCTTCAATGTCGGAAAATAAGCCTTATGTTGCCGTTCCAGTTGAATCCGGAGTATATTAACCACATCCGCATCCTCCAAAGCCTTATCTAAATCGGTCTCCACATTCACTCCCAATTCCTTGATTCCGGGAGGAATCAAGGTCGGTGGACCCACCACGGTAACTCTAGCCCCCATTTTAGTTAGTCCCCAGATATTCGACTTGGCAACACGGCTATGCATGATGTCTCCAACTATCACTACATTCAAACCGGCAATTTTCCCTTTCTGTTCCCGAATGGTGAAAAGGTCAAGCAGTCCCTGGGTCGGATGTTCGTGGGTGCCGTCACCGGCGTTAATCACATGAGCGCCTATGGAATCCGCCAGTAATTTCGGAGTTCCGGCAAGGGAATGCCGGATTATGACCACATCCACTCCCATGGCTTCAATGGTTCTGGCCGTGTCCACAAAGCTTTCACCCTTGACGAAGCTACTGGAGGAAACCGTTAAATTGATGGCATCGGCGCTCATCCATTTGGCGGCAATCTCAAATGAAGTCCGGGTACGGGTGCTTGGTTCGAAAAAGAGCGTTACCACCGTCTTCCCCCGTAATGTCGGCACCTTTTTTAAATCGCGGCTGAAAATGTCTTTGCATACCCCTGCGGTATCCAGGATTAAATTAATCTGTTTCTCATCCAGTCCCCGCAATCCTAATAAATCTTTTGGAAATTTGTTCATCAAAACCGCCATCGCTTTCTTTCATTTAATGTTTGATGTCAAAAATCATGGTAAAAAAAAATCCTCCAGTTGGGAGGATTCGTCCGGCCTGTTCCTCCCTTATCTGTCTCGCAGTACAGATGTTAAAGGGATGTTTCAGGATTCTTAAATTCGTTTTCGGTAATAATTACTTTATCTTCACCATCAATCTCTTTAAGTTTCACTTGAACGATCTCCCGTTTGGCGGTAGGAACGTTCTTTCCTACAAAATCCGCCCGAATCGGTAATTCCCGGTGCCCCCGATCAATAAGCACGGCCAGTTGTATCGCATCCGGCCTACCCAGATCCATTAACGCGTCAAGGGCGGCCCGCACCGTTCGCCCGGTGAACAATACATCATCCACTAAAATGATTTTTTTATGGGTGACATTCATTGAAATTTCAGTGCGATGAATTACCGGTTGCGCTGAAACCAACGACAGATCATCCCGGTAAAACGTAATATCCAAAATTCCAACCGGAACAGCCGTTCCTTCCTGCTGTTTGATTAATTCGGCCAAACGGTTGGCCAGTGGAACGCCCCTATTCCGGATTCCCACCAGGATTAAATCAGAGGTTCCTTTATTATGCTCGGTAATTTCATGGGAAAGCCGGTAAAGAGCACGCCGGATATTATCTTCATCCATCACTTGCGCCTTAATCTCAGCCATTTCCATGCCTCCCAAGCAAATATTTTAGAACAGGTGCTTCACGGTCGATGTCCATGATTACATAATAAAAAGCCTTCTCAAATTAGGCATAAGAAGGCTAACTATCGTTAGAAACTTTCAATAACCTTCCTAGCCTCACTGGACTAGAATTAAAGGAGCTATGAATTAAAATCTTTATCATTAATAGATTACCAGAGTTAAAGGGTGATGTCAATCCCATATCGAAATAAAATTATATTTTAAATTAGATTCTTCCGGTTATCTTTTCACTTTGACCGTCCCCATAACTGTCTTTAATCGTTAAAATGCTATCCTTTTCGGCCAGAAAAGCCTTAACACAATCCGGATCAAAATGTTTACCCGATTTTTCCACGATGTATTCAAAAGCATCATCGGTTTTCCAGGCTTTCTTATAGCGTTTGTCGGTGGTTAAGGCGTCAAAAACATCGGCCAGGGCCACTATTCTCCCTTGCAATGGGATTTCAGTTCCATGGAGTCCTTGGGGATACCCGGAACCGTTATAGCGTTCATGATGAGTCAATGCGATTTCAGCGGCGGTCCGTAACAACGTAGATGAACCGCCCAGTAAAATCCGGTAACCGATGGTAGTATGGTGTTTCATAATCTCGTACTCTTCTTTATTTAATTTACCGGTTTTTTGTAAGATCCGATCAGGTATCCCCACTTTTCCGATATCATGCAACGGCGCGGTTTGTAGTAACAAGTTTTGTTCATTTTCGGGTAAACCCAAAGCCTTGGCGATACAATGCGTATAGTAGGCGATCCGCATAATATGGCTCCCGGTCTCCATTTCACGATATTCTACCGCCTTGGAGAGCTGAAAAATCATCTCCTGCTCCCTCTGTAGAAATTCAGCGGCCATTTTATCAACTTCAGCTACAAGCGCCCCGGCTTGAACGGCCAAATTCCGCTTATCACCCCGGCAGGTTAACCAGTTCCGAATTCGCAATCCCAACTCCACCACATCAACCGGATGATTTACCAAATCGGTAATACCGTTTTTCAAGGCTTGATGACGAATTTCCGGCGTCCGGCTTTCCGTCAACATCAGCACCGGTATCTCCGTTTTATCCGGTATTTCCCGAAACCGCCTGATGAATTGCCAATTGTTCATTTCAGGGATGAAGGAATCGACAATGACCAGATCCGGTTTTTGGACACTACACCAATGTAAGGCCTCCCGGCCATCAGTAAACATGAGTAATTCGACATCTACATCTTCCGCAACTCCTTGAATTGCTGTTTCTTGCTTTGCGAGCGGAAGATCTTCATAAATTCTCATCGTTCGTTGGTTTCTCGACAATCCTTTTTTAACCAGTTCCCCCAAATCATGAAACAATTCCGGCTCGCCGGCAATAAGCAGAATCTTTTCCGTCATCTCCCCGATGAATATTATTCGTAAAAAAGTTTGTCATTCTGACAAATTTTCTGGAATAATATTGCTTCTCTCCAATATTTTTTGTCGATTTCTATTTAAAAAGTCCCTTAAAGAATTTATCGACTCCTTTGGACGTTTTATTTAGTCCATCGCCGATGGAATGGCCGATTTGTGAGAAGCCGGAACTCAAAGCCTTAAGCGGCAATCCAAGATTATACAAACCGGCTTTATAAACCACTCTGACTACAACCACCTTGACAATATCATCAACACTTCTGAGATTGGAGAACCTTTCCCGGCTAATTCCCAGCCATATCCTTTGTTGCTTGGGATGGCGCTTGGTATAATCGGTGTAATTCACATGATTTATCGTTAAAATCAATTCATTGATTCGGATGGAAGTTGGTTGACTATCGGCCGGAACTTGGGGAGGACTTTTGGTTCCCGCCGAGTCAATGGCTTGGATCCGGTTTAAATTTAGTTCCTTATTCCGGTTTTTTACCAGATTCACCTCATTGATGTTTAAGTCCAAATATCGAAAATGAAATTTACCGGCTAGCAGCGGGAGCAGGTCAAAATCGGCGCGGATGTAAGGAATCTGGACCAGCGCTTCCCCTTCGAATCCTGGTGGATTATAGACCGTAAGCCCTTTAATCTCCAGATTGCCCGGAAACAGATCAAGCTTGAACCCGGAAATTGTGACTTTCATCCCCAACGCCTTCTCGACGCCAATCTGGATCGCAGTTTTTATGATAAAATTCCGGCCCAAATTTATTAACAGGATAAATGCCAAGGTTCCCAAAATAATCTTGGTAATTCTCCTGCCCGCCGTTGTTTTGGGTTGTTGAGTATGTACCTTATTTTGAGATTGTGATGCCGTGTTTTCCATATTTCACTGCTCCTTTCTTTTTCAAAACACCAATAAAAATTACTTAGTATTTTTAACACATTCGTTAGTTTTCCTTTCATCTGGTAAGATTTTATGAAAAAAATTAGGTGTTTGTTTGAACTTGTATGCAAAAAAATAGCCGGTTAAATATAGAGTTTAAAATACCGGTTATTCGAATCCCCATTGGAATTGCGTGTTTTTGTTGATATCAGTCCGCGATTGGATTACTGGCTTATGACATCGTTCCTTAACCGCCGAAGACTTTCAAACATTCTTTCAATCGATGGCGAATTTTTATTTTCTGGGGACAATGTTCCTCACAAAGGCCACACTCGATACATACGTCAGCTTTTTGCCCCTTTACCCACGGGCTGACCCCGATTTCATTATATTGCCCCCGGGCATATTCTTCGGTATGATAGATCCGGTAATTATTCATGGCTTGAAATATATGGGGAATATTAATCTCCCGGGGACAATGGGGCAGGCAATAGTTGCAACCGGTACAATAGAGTTCGGCCAACCGTTTATTTTCCTCCATCGCCGTATTGATACCGGCGACCTCCGCCGGACTTAACGGATCAAGATTTGATGCAATTGCCGTATTCTCTTCCACCTGCTCCATAAATTCCATCCCCGAAATGGCGCAATCGATATTAGGATTTGCGAAGACAAAACGAAAGGCCAGTTCCGCATTGCCGGCAATTTTAAGTCCCAACTCAGCGGCGGTTGTTTTAGGCATTCCGGCCACCCGACCGCCCCCCAGCGGCCCCATGACAACGGTTCCCAAACCCCGGCGTTTGGCTTCTTCCAGCGTCTTTTCATTGCTGCGGTCAATTAAATTATACTGGCAGAGTACCGATTCGAAAAGTCCGGTATCCATTAACCGGAGCATAACCTCCGGCTTGTCGTGAAAAGAGAAGGATAAATGCTTGATTAACCCTTCGTCTTTGGCCTTGGCGGCTCCTTTTACCGCATCATTGTGATGCTCATTGGTAAGGAACCACTCTCCAATGCCATGATAATGATAAAAATCGATATGATCGGTATCGAGTTTCTGCAACTGCCGTTCCAAGGTAGACCGGAATTCTTCTTCAAACGGATATTTGGTGGAGAGGTACACCTTATCCCGCCAGCCTTTGAGCGCCTTGCCCACCGTAATTTCGCTCAAGCCGTCGTTATAAAAAAACGCGGTATCAATATAATTAACCCCCAACTCGAAAGCGCGATGAATCATGGCTATGGCCTTATCTTCATCAACCACCATTTTACCGTTCACTTCCATCATTGGTAAACGCATGGCCCCAAAACCAAGCCGGGAGATTTTGATCCCCGTTTTGCCGAAATCCCGATACTCCATGATGAATTCCCTCCCGTTGTTCTATAAAAAATACGACATGGTTATTATGGTTTAAATAATAAATTCCATCTTATACAATATAACAAACAAATTTTACATTATCATTCCAAGAAATCCAAAAAAGCCGAAGAAAACGATTACGAGTATATTGTAATCATTTTCGACTTTTATCAACTGGATATTCTAAAGTAATTCGGAATCACCGGTAAACCGGTTTATTTGAACCTAACGGTAGTTTACGAATTAGATTGTTTTCCAAAAGTGCTGTTAGAAGGCCTTTTTTCGAACTGGAAATTGGCTTCACACAAAATTATTGCAGGTTTAGTTGATGAAACAGGCCTTGCTGAATACCGTTCAGACGGTACAAAACCGTCTGGGAAACCGGAGCAAAGCGGCCTACTGCAGGATACGTTATTTCCGTTTCTTTAATTCCTTCCAAATGGTCGAACGGCGAATGTTAGCTGAGATGAAAATCGTTTTGATTCAGTTCCCGCAATAAAAGAGAGGTTAAAGTCAAACCCACCATGCACCAAAACGTATGAACCCGAATCATTGGGTCAATCCAATGGAAAGTTGGTTCCAAAGAGTTCCTCCGCAGGTCTTTAGACCAGAAACATTTCCTCGATGCGCCATTGCGAACGATAACAACTGATAATGGGGGCGTTCGTTCCAGGTACGTATCATAATTCGTACTGTCATAGAGCAACTTCCAGGTATACAGAGGTCATAAACTTCAACTGCTTGTTTGGCAATCGCCGTTTGAGCTTGTTCCAATTGGTCCGGTTTGAGTTCATGACAGTTATCCCAAAAGCGTTGGCTGGAAAAACATTTGGCTTCATGCTCCAATATACTCGATAAAATTGTTTTTTCGTATCAATCCGGGGTTGCTTGTTTGCTAATTGGTTCCAAACAACGGCTGATGGCCCCTACGGTCAGATAAGTTCCAATTGGCGGTCCGCTATTGCGTTTGAGAAAGATAGAATCCAATATATTAATGACATTCAAACGTTCAGCCACCGACCAAAGAGCAGCCACGGCTCCAAATTCCCGGTCGACTACTACCGGAGGCGGTGGATTATGAAAGGCGTCGATGATAGCAACAATATCATCCGACGTACTCAAAAATTTTTCGGCCGCTGGTTCTTCTTTACGGCTGGATGATTTTGTATAAAAATAATCCTTGCCATGTTCATTTTTGATCACGATACGCCACGCCACCTTTATTCCTCCAGCATCTGATTATGCTGATATTGTCTCATATTCAGGCGTGACGCGCAAAATCGCAAAATGGTTAAAACCAATTATTTCGGATCTTTCTGGATCATTTGGATCGATGAAAACAAAAATCTTTATGTAGCTCAATTTTCCTCGCTTGAAGATGTTATCTTCTTCATTGCGAAAATTGGAAAATCAAATTCCTGCTAGAACGAATGCGTTTTCTTTAAAAATCTTTCATTTTACCGTTATTGGTATTTTGGTTGTAATTGTTTGCGCTAACCTAACGAGTCAAAAAGTTGACGGAGTTTTATGACCAAAATTTGCTATATATTTGTCCATCTCTAAATTTGGACAGGATATCCGTCTATAGCAAGACTGCCATCCGGTGTATAAGGTCCAAAAGCTGACGGTAAAGCCTAGTTAGAAATAGCTATTCATAGCGTCCCATAAAGGTTAACCTGTGTAGTTGGGATTTCCCTTGGAAATTACAACTACACAGGTAAAAATTTGTTTCTCGAAGTAAGGAAAACTGGACATCAACCCGTCAAATTTAGGTCAGTAAATAGCAGCAAGTAATGGACATTATAAGGTAGCAGTAACATGTAATTCGTAAACTACCGCTAGTACCCCGAAATATTATTAATTATCACGTTCTATAAATAATCTAATATTAGATGTCACTCAGCTAAAATCCCCGGATTTTCGTTTATTTCTGTTATTTTTCGGGTGTATTTTATTGTTTTATGTTTTATTTAAGTAAAATTCTGAAATCCTATTATCTTATTAATGGCCAATTATCAATATTCTAAAGTTTTCAGTTAAATCAATCAATAAACCTATAAAATTCGACATGAGTTATATACAAAATATATTACTATTAATTCGAACACTTTTCAAAGGGAGAGATATAAAATGTACATTGATTTGAAAAGACATTATAAATCGAATGAACCTCAAAAAACGGTTTCAAGAATAAAAGGAATATTAAAAAGAATTGAAATAAATACCCAACCTATCGATCAATTAAATCCATATAATGGAATAAGCTCTCTAAGTATTTATCTAGAAAACATTGGACTCACCTCTCGTGGCAAAGGAATGAATGAGGATTACGCTTTAGCAAGCGGGTATGCAGAGTTTATGGAAAGAATTCAAAATGATGCATCAAGATTCCTGGGGGCAGACCGGTTGAATCCATATAAGAAATTGTTTGAGAAATTTGGATGGATATTTTATCCGGATGAAAAGGAAATTACAAAAATAGAATTTGAAGACACCATAAATGAAATTCTCGGGACCAACTTTTTCTATGAAAAGGAGAAAAAATCCAATTTTGAAACCGCTGCAATGTTATATAAAAATCGAATTTTTGAAGGTAGTTATGAAGCAAGGGCAATCCCTTTTATCGATACGAAAAATTTAAAAAAAATTTTCCTTCCGCTTCAGTTTATATATAATGTCGCGGGCTCTAATGGAATGTGCGCTGGTAATAATCCTGAAGAAGCATTATGTCAGGGATTATTTGAAATTATTGAACGGTATGCGTCTAGAAGGATATTTTTTGAAAGGCTTACGCCACCGGATGTTCCAAGTGATTTTTTAAGTAATTTTGATGCACAAATGAGCATTATCAAAGACATTCAAGAAAAAGAAGGGATTGAAATTACCGTTAAGGATTTTTCAGGGGGTATCGGTCTTCCGGCCGTAGGTATTATATTAAAAAGTAAATCCCAAAACACCTATCATGTTCATTGTGCTGGTGAAACTTCGTTTACTGTCGGACTCCATCGATGCCTTACAGAAACATATCAAAATCAATCAAGCGCAAAGATACGGTTAAAACATCAAGTTCCGGAAAAAGAATATGAATATATGGAAAAAGATGATTATGATTCGGTATTTTTAAAGTATAAAAATTGGATTGATTGGGTTAAATTTGGAGGTGGCGCCTTTCCGAAAAGTGTTTTAGATTCCACAGCGAGCTACTCTTTCAATAAAGAGACTTTTATTACGAAAAACAATTACAAGTCGGAACTAAGAAATTTAATTCAGATTTTCTGGAAACTTGGTTATAATGTCTACATTCGTGACAATTCTTTTTTGGGTTTTCCAAGTTACATGATTTATATACCATATATATCTCACGATTCCGAGGATTATTACGGGGCGATTACTTATTACTCAAGACAAAAAATATTAAATATCGCCTTAATATTATTAAATCAAAAGTCTGAAGAATTAAAAAAACTTTTACATGAATTAGAATTACAACCTTCCGATCAAAGTATAATATTTCATTATTATTATGGGCAAATAAAAACGACCCAAACTCCCCATCAGATAGAAGATAACTCCGGTTTTCTCCAGGCAATGCTTTACTTTTATTTTGAAAGTTTCGAAAAATGTCTCAAACTTATAAAGGATTTATATCAAAAATATTTGAATAGTGAAATATACTTTTTTGGTTCGAATTTAAGGAAATCCGAAATATGTTTTGATAAGTTATCACCAAAAAAAACGGAATCGTTTTTCGAGATAATCATAGCTTATGTGAAAGGTCTGTTAAATGATAAAAACGTTGATCTTAATTCAATTTTAATGGAAAAGTCTGCAGATAGGGAACTAATTGACAAAGCAAAATCTATGTTTACTAATAAAAACCAACTATTAGAACAAATTAATATCTTTCCGGTCTGTCCAAATTGCAAAGAATGTAAAATATTTAATATATGCGGCACTAAAAATGCTCCCGCGATTTTGGAAAAGGTTTTAAGTAATTATAAAATATCAAATCTGACGGATCTAAACTGCTTATTGGTTGAGAAATGATGAAAAGCACATGGGAGGATGAGTTATTTGTTTGACATTTCGATCATTACGAAAATCGAAAAAAAATTACAAACAATTCCCGAAATACATCAAGTGGCCGTTGTCTTGGAAGAGTTGATACCCAAAGCCCCACCTTTCCATGTCGACGATTTATTGCCGGAAATATCTCATAGCAATGAGCATTCGGACGTGTATCCTAAAAACGAAATAATAAATCTTCTGCCGCCTAGTCAATCTAATTTAACAGATGATCCTGTCCGTTCGGCGTTCAGTTATGGTGGCCCACTGAAAGTGAAACCGGATGAACCTCAGACACTCCAAGAAGTTCTACAAAGGGCCCTACATATCTCAAAAAATAACGGAATCATTTATATCAAAGCGGATGGGTCTGAATGCTTTGAAAGTTATGCGGAATTATTGGATGCGGCACAAAGAATCCTGACAGGACTCCGCAGTTTGGGTCTGAAGCCAAAGGACCATGTGCTTTTTCAGTGTAAGGATAACCAAAACTTTATCAACGCATTCTGGGCTTGTATACTGGGTGGCTTTTTACCCGCGCCTATCGGTGTTGGGGAAGTTTATACGGAAATGAACGCGGTGGTGAGTAAGCTTTATAATGTTTGGAACTTGTTAAATCAACCAGTCATCCTTACAGATGATGATTTAGAACAACCACTCAAAGGTTTGAGAGAATTATGGAAAACCGGTGAATTGCGGATTCAGAGTGTCAAAACCCTTTTAAATCACCTTCCCGATACGGAATGGTATCCTTGCCGTCCCAATGATCTGGCTCTCAATTTGTTAACTTCCGGCAGTACCGGTATTCCCAAGTGCGTGCAACACCCTCACCAAACCATTCTGGCGCGTAGTATCGCAAATTCTCAAGCCAATAGCTTTACCAAAGAAGATGTTTCGCTGAACTGGATGCCGCTTGACCATGTCGGGGGGCTGGTGATGTTTCACATTCGTGATGTATATGTGGGTTGTCGCCAAATCATAGCCAAAATCGAAAGTTTTATCGCTAACCCAATTCGATGGCTGGATTGGGTTGATCAATACAAAGCCACAATAACATGGGCACCCAATTTTGCCTTTACTAGACTAATAAATAACTCGGAGAAAATAAGGTCGGGTCATTGGGATTTATCTTCCTTGCGCTATATATTAAATGGCGGTGAAGCCGTTGTGGCTAAAGTGGCCCATGACTTCTTAAAACTCCTTGAGCCTTATGGCTTGCCATCAACATCAATGGTACCGTCATACGGAATGTCGGAGATATCATCCGGAGTTGTGGAGTCCAGATTATTTACCAGAGATGATGAAACCAGCGGTATTCAAATTATCGACAAAGGGTCGTTAAATGGAATTTTACAACCTGTAGAATTGGGTTCCCTGGGAAGTGTCGTATTTACCGAAGTCGGCGCACCTCTACCGGGGATTTATATTCGGGTGGTTGATGATAAAAACAAGATCACATCCGAGGACCAAATCGGCCGGGTTCAAGTGACCGGGCCCACCATAATGGCCGGATATTATAATAATCCTGAAGCGAATCAGGAGGCTTTTGTCGGAGATGGCTGGTTTAATACCGGGGATTTGGGGTTTCTTCACCAAGGACGGCTAATTATCACCGGCCGGGAGAAGGACATTATCATCATCAACGGAGTCAACTATTATAACTATGAAATCGAAGCCGTTGTTGAGGAAATCCTGGGGGTGGAGACGAATTTTGCTGCAGCCTGCGCAGTAAATGACAATGATGGGGTTGACCAGTTGGCCATCTTTTTTGTGCCGACGGATCCTACGATGGTTACGAAGATTCATTTGGTACAGGAGATCCGGCGCAGAGTGATCGAGAAGGTCAGGATCACGCCGAAGATTATCCTCCCTTTGAATAAAGAATCTTTTTTCAAGACAGCTAATGGGAAAATCCAGCGGGTTCAGTTAAAAAAAGCCTTTGAGAACGGGCAATTCAATTCCATTTCTAAACAATTGGATATCGCTTTGGAAAATGAAAATACTCTTCCGGATATGGTTTACCAAAATGAATGGATTGAGTCCAAGGTGGATGCCGTACCTCAAAACGAGATTGGTAACCGGTTAATTTTCGCGGATCGTTCCGGGTTGGCGGAGGCTTTTGTAAAACAGTCCGGTGCCGGGGATTCAATTCTAGTGCGACCGGGGGATTGCTTTACGAAAATTGATAACTGCCATTATTTGATCAATCCTCACCGGCAAACGGATTATGTTCAGTTATTGCAAAGTATGGAAGACCTGCCAATCCACCAAATTCTCCATATGTGGAACTATGATCGGTTTGATAAGATTACAGGCCTAAAGGAGTTAAAATCCGTACAATATTTGGGAAGTTTCAGCCTCGTTTTCCTGGCGCAGGCGTTGGTAAAACAAAAGTATGCGTTACTGCAACTCGTAGTGATTACTTCAAACCTTCAGAGAGTATTCGATGAATCGGAAATTGATTATGAAAAAGCCCCATTGATAGGGATTATCAAAACTATCTCCAATGAGTTCAAAACCATTCAATGTAAACATATTGATTTGGTTCCCGGTATACCCGAGGAAAATGCCCAATTCATTGCTAAAGAAATGGGGATTTCTGATAGTGAAATTTGTAGCGCCTACCGGGAAGGAAAACGGTATATTTCGAAATTAAAAAAAGTTGACTTGGCCACCCAAAGCAACAATCCGATTCCCATCCGTGCAGGTGGTTTCTATATCATTACCGGCGGTCTGGGGGGCGTGGGCAGCATTGTTGCGAAATATTTACTTCAATTTTATCAGGCGAAAGTCCTCATCTTCGGCCGAACGCGCCTTGCAGAAACCAATCAGCAACAGGCGAGTCCAGTTGTGGGTAAGTTGAAAACATTTCGAGAACTTAGGGATATGGAACGGTTTGGGGGTATGATTGATTATCAAGCCGTGAATATCACCGACCTGGCCGGACTCATCAAAATCGTTGAAGAAATGGAGGCAACTTGGGGTGCTTCTTTAGATGGTATTATTCATTTCGCGGGTATTATCCAGGAATGTCTCCTGGCGGATCAAACCATTGACCAACTGGAAGAAATGTATAAATCGAAAGTATATGGAACCTGGGTCTTGCATCAGTTAATTAAAGACCGTACCGACTGTTTGTTTATATCCGCTTCTTCCGCCTGGACTCTTGCCGGAGGGATGACTGTAGGCGCGTATTGTTCCGCGAACAACTTTTTAGAAACGTTTTCCCAGTATCAAAGACATGTGGCGCACGTAAAAAGTTATTGTTTCAGTTGGAGTCTTTGGGATGAGATCGGTATGGGCAAAGGGCTGGTCATCAAGGAACAACTGAATGATCGGGGATATGCTTCCATATACGAAAAACAAGGATTTAATTATTTTTTGATGGGCTTGAAATGTAATCGGCCATTGTTATACCTGGGGTTGGACGAGACCAAAAAAGAACTACGGAAATTCACCGGCGATGGTGGCCCCCAAAAATTGGTTCTCAAAGTGTTCTTTACTTCTACTGTGAAAGATTTCCCGGTGGCTCAATTGCAATTATCGATGGAGAAATTGGCGGATGCTGGCCCGGTGGTTTCTCCATTAGATAAAGTATTTTTCCAGTTAAATGAAATACCTCTTACAGAAACAGGTAAAATTGACCGGGAAAGCCTGCGGCGCTGGAATGATGATAAAGCTGCTTCCCCGAAATATGTCGCGCCTCGGTCCCCGGTTGAAACTCAATTGATTGAAATTTGCAAACGGGTTCTGGAAATTCCCAAAATCAGTGTGCTTGATAATATCTCCAGCCTGGGCGCCGACTCAATTAAGATGATGCTTTTGATATCGGCGATCAAAGAAATTTTCGGACTAGACATCCAGCCTTCTGAAATATATAAAGAGCAAATCATTGAAAAGATTGCCAAGAATATTGAGTTTGCAACGAAAACCCCGGGATCAACCCCAGTCAAACCCATCTCCCGTTATCCGCGAGGCAATGTGGTAGCCATGTCATCCGCTCAAAAAAGGCAATGGTTTCTTTATAAACTTCAACCTGAAAGCCCATATTACAATAATACTATTATATTCAGACTCAGCGGCAAAGTGGATACCAGTATTCTCCAAAAGAGTTTGCAATGGATGATTAACCGGCATGAAACACTTCGTACGACTTTCAATCAAATTCAATCTCCTGCCCAGATTGTTCACCCACCTTTTCAGCCAGAAATTGTAGTCATTGATATAAAACAATTTCCAGAAGAGGTGCAACGAGAACAAGTCATCCAGTTCATCCAAAAAGAATCCATGCAACCTTTTAATTTGATCACCGGACCGTTATTTCGCACCACTCTTTTGCGCCTGAACGACCATCAATCCATTTTGATCTTCTCCATTCATCATATTGTGTTTGATGGCTGGTCGGCGAGGCCGCTGTTCAAGGAATTAGCCGAAAGTTATGGCGCGTACATTCAAGGAGAAACACCGGAAATGGAAGATTTGCCGATCCAATACGCCGACTTTTCTTTGTGGCAGCAGGAATGGTTTTTAGACGCAGGTTTTCAAAAGCAGCTGAAATACTGGAAAGACCAACTCTCCGGAGAACTGCCGACTTTAAATATTCCGACGGACTTGCCACGCCCTCCGATTCAAAGCCATCAGGGGAAAATCCAGGAGATAATGCTGAGCTTTGAATTAACCCAAAAATTAAAAAATATGAGCCGGGCAACGGAAAATACACTTTATATGACCTTGCTCTCCGGGTTCTTCGCCCTACTTTACCGGTATACCGGCCAGGATGAAATGATCATCGGTTCTTTGATTGCGAATCGGAACCGGGCTGAGTTAATAAATTTAATTGGGTTTTTTGCCAATACCGTGGCCTTGCGCTTAATAATTCCGTCTAATGCCGACTTTTTGCGGCTATTAAAGGACGTTAGGGAACTAACGCTTGCCGTGCAAAACAATCAGGATGTTCCGTTTGATATGGTATTAGAACAACTTCAAATCCAAAGAAACTTAAGTTATCATCCGATTTTTCAAGTTTTATTTGTACTACAAAACATATCGTCCGAAACGGTACAAATGGGTGATATCACCGCTGACTTGGAAATATTTTATAATGATACGGCAAAATTCGATCTTTCAGTACAAATATTTGAAACCCCGGCGGGTTTACGAATCATCATTGAGTACAATACGGACATCTTTTATGATGTCAGCATTTCCCGCCTTTTAGGGCATTATCGCGTATTGCTTGGAGGCGCGGTTCAGAATTACCAATCCCGTTTATCGGAACTTCCCATTCTAACCGTTCAGGAGTTCCGGCAGATTATTTATGAGTGGAATGATACTACTGCGGATTTCCCAAAAGAAAAGTGCCTCCAGCAGTTTTTTGAAATACAAGTCGATCACACCCCTAATGCCTGTGCCGTAATATACGGCCAACAGAAAATATCCTACCGGGAGCTCAATGAAAAAGCCAACCAACTCGCCCGGGTTTTACGGGACAAAGGTATAACTTCAAACCAAATTGTAGGCCTGCTGATCAACCGTTCTTTTGAAATGATAATCGGGATCATGGCAGTATTAAAAGCCGGTGGAGCCTATTTACCGGTTTCGCCGGAGTTTCCCCCGGAGCGCATTCGGGAGATACTTGAAGATAGCACTACCGGTGTTTTATTGACCCAGGGAAGCCTAGCGGACGGAATTAGTTTTCAAGGAATGGTCTTGGATTTAAGTGATAACCATCTTTACCAGGGAGATAGTTCCAACCTTGAAATCATCTATCGGCCTTCTGATTTAGCCTATGTCATTTACACATCCGGTTCCACTGGCAAGTCCAAGGGCGTGATGATAGAACATTGCGCGGTAGTTAACAGATTAAACTGGTCGCAACGAAAATATCCGATTAATGAAAATGACATTATTCTTCAAAAAACCCCTTATACCTTTGATGTATCAGTCTGGGAATTGTTATGGTGGTCATTGCAAGGCGCAATTCTCTGTTTTCTGGCTCAGGGCGGAGAAAAGGATCCAGCGGTAATTATTGAGACTGTGGAAAAGAATAAAGTTTCAATAATGCATTTTGTTCCGTCCATGTTAAACGCCTTTTTAGATTATATTGAGTCAAATACCAATGAAATAAAAAGGTTAAGCACTTTACGGCGGGTGTTTTCCAGCGGAGAAGCACTGAATATAATCCAAATGCAGAAATTCGACCGGCTATTATATCAAACAAACCATACAAGCCTTCATAATTTATATGGCCCGACGGAAGCGGCAATTGAGGTATCATATTTTGACTGCTTCGAAAATGTCCAAAAGAAACTAGATAATGTGCCTATAGGTAAGCCCATTGACAATATTCAATTATTGATTTTGGATAAAAATGATAATATTCAACCCATAGGGGCGCCGGGGGAATTATACATCACTGGAATCGGACTGGCACGAGGTTATTTAAACAGACCGGATTTAACTATAGAAAGGTTTGTAACCCATCCCTATATACCCGGAGCAAAAATGTATAAAACGGGGGACATAGCCCGCTGGCTACCGGATGGGAATATTGAATACATGGGAAGAATGGATCACCAAGTTAAAATCAGAGGTTATCGGATCGAATTGGGGGAAATAGAACTCCTGCTTCTCACCCATATCCTGATCAAAGAAGCATTGGTATTGGATCAAACGGATGAAAATAATCAGAAATATCTTTGCGCCTATTACACTTCAGAACATGAATTGACAGTTATTGAACTGCGAGAGTGTTTAAAGAAAAAGCTCCCTGACTATATGATACCCTCCTATTTCATCCATCTCGAGAAAATCCCTTTGACTGCCAATGGAAAGGTCGATCGAAAAGCCCTTCCCCATCCCAAGGGCGCGATTCATCTGGGAACGGAATATGTTACGCCAAGGAACAGCGTTGAAGAAAAATTAGTTCAGGCGTGGCTGGCAGTACTTGGAGTGAATAAAGTGGGAATCCATGATAACTTTTTCAACTTGGGTGGAGATTCAATCAAAGCAATCCAGGTATTGGGTTGGCTGAACGAGCATGGTTTGCAATTGGAGTTAAATGACATTTTTCAATATCCCACCATCGAGGAAATGAATAAGTTCGTAAAACAAATCAATCTGGGAACGGATCTTCTGGGGAATAACCAAAATATCACTAAAGATAAATATACCAGTTCCATTGATCACGAAGATTTACAACGGCTCTTCAAAAATTAAATCAATATATTGGGGTGATTGAATTGAAAGAGTTTAATGCAAGCGAAGTCAAAGACATCTATTTTTTATCGCCCATGCAAGAAGGACTGCTATTTCATTATTTGCAGAGTAAAGATTTCGATGAATACTATCAATATCTATCGTTTACAATCGATGGCGAGATCAATCTAGATGTTTTGCAAAAAAGTCTGGATTTACTGGTGGAGAGACATGATGTCCTCCGGACAGTATTCGTATTTGAGGAAGTAAAACAACCATTGCAGATTGTCTACAAGCAGCGTCGCATCAAAATCAATTTCGAAGATATCACCCCGTTAACCGTAGCAGACCAGAAAAACTTTATCGATCAGTGGATGCTTGCGGCCCGGCAAAAAAAGCTGGATTTATCCAGTGATCCTCCCATGCGTTTCTCCTTGTTGAAAAAGGGCCAACAGTCGTACCGAGTCATTTGGGGTTTACACCATATTATTATAGATGGTTGGAGCCTTGAAATTGTCGTGAAAGAGTTTTTCCAATTCTACCAGGCGTTAAATAATGATGAACCGTTGAATTTAAAAGAAGCGTATTCCTATAATCGTTACATACAATGGCTTGACGCCCAGGACAAAAACCAGGCGTCCATTTACTGGAAGAAATACCTGGAGAACTATGAAACCCAAGCGATAATTCCCAGCTTCAACAAGCCAAACCAAGAGAAAAGATACGAATACACGGAATATGATTTTACCATCCGTAATCAGCAAATCCAGGCGCTGCAAAAAATCGCCGGGGAAATAAAGTCAATCAAGGTAACCGATAGTACCATTTTTCAAACCCTTTGGGGAATATTGCTCCAAAAGTATAACAACACCCATGACGTCGTATTTGGAACCGTTGTATCCGGAAGACAGCGGCATATTCCCGGGATTCTTGAGATTGTAGGGCTGCTCATCAATACCATCCCGGTCCGGATCAAGCATGAACCCCATGATTCATTCCGGCAACTACTGGAAAGAGTTCAACATGAAACCCTTTCCATGAGGGAATTCGATTATTATTCGTTGGCGGATATCCAGGCCAATACCGAACTAAAACAAGGTTTAATTACAAATGTCATGGCATTTGAATATGATCCGCTCCAAATTAAAACCCAAGCGCCAGGGGTCAGTGTTGGTGATTTTCAATTGCTTTACCAAACCAATTATGATTTTAACATAGTCGTGATCCCGGGGAATGAGTATAAGGTTAAATTTACCTTTAACAACCTCATTTATGATTTACGCTGGATTCAGCAAATGGAAAGCCATTTTCGAAAGATTATGGAAAATGTTTGCGAAAATCCCGGGATCCTGGTAGAAAATATAGGGATCTTGATGGAGAACGAGCAACGCAGGCTCATGGAATATAATAATACCCGGGTTAGGTATCCATCCGGTAAAACCATTCATGAATTATTCGAGAAACAGGTTGAGAAAACTCCGGATCATCCGGCGGTAATATTTAAAGGACGGCAATTAACCTACCGGGAGTTGAATATCCAGGCTAACCGGCTCGCCCGGGTACTGAGAGACAAAGGAATAACCAGAGATAGTATCGTGGGAATCATGATGGAACGTTCCATGGAGGTGGTCATTGGGATTCTTGGTGTTTTAAAAGCGGGAGGAGCATATTTGCCCTTGGATCCGGTATACCCTCCGGAACGGATCAAATATATGCTGGAAGACAGTCAAACGCAAATTTTGTTAACCCGTAACCTTGTGCCGGGTGTGATCGAATTTCAGGGTGAGATCATTGATTTGGGTACGGAAATCCTTGATCATCAGGAAGGAATCAATCTTACGAATATCAATACGCCAGGGGATCTCGCCTATTTAATCTATACCTCCGGTTCCACGGGCCAACCCAAAGGGGTAATGGTGGAACACCGAGGCATTTTAAGTCTCCAGGTATTTTTCCAAGAAAGATTCAACATATCCCCACAAGACAATATTTTCCAGTTTGCCAATTATTCATTTGATGCCTCGGTATGGGAGATGTCCATGAGTTTATTACTTGGCGCTTCCCTTTATATCGTACCCAATGATGTAATTAATGACTATGAGAAGTTTGAGGACTTTTTATACGGCAACCGGATCACTGTGGCAACATTGCCACCCCCCTATTTACGCCGCTTGCACGCGGAGAAGATCGATTCCTTGAGAATTTTAATTACGGCCGGTTCATCCACCAATGTGGATTTATTGGACCAGTGGCGGAGAAAAGTAAAATATATCAATGCATACGGACCTACAGAAACCACAATCTGTGCAACAGTATGGGAATCGGATTCCAGAGAAATAGATTATCCGTCGGTTCCCATCGGTAAACCGATTTATAACACCCAGGTGTATATTCTGGACCGTAATGGTCACTTGCAACCAGAAGGAGTCCCCGGTGAACTGTGCGTTTCCGGAGATACGCTGGCCAGAGGATATCTTGGGAAGGATGAATTAACCCAAGAAAGATTTGTGGCCAACCCGGTGAATCCGGGCCAAAGAATGTATAAAACCGGAGACATCGCCAGGTGGCTGCCGGATGGCAATCTGGAATTTCTAGGTAGAGCGGACCAGCAAGTCAAGGTAAGAGGTTTCCGAATTGAACCAGGCGAAATCGAAGTTCAAATATTAAAGCATGAGTCCATCATGGAAGCAGTGGTTATCGGCAGGAAGGATGCGTCAGGTGACACCTATCTTTGCGCCTACATTGTTCCTAAAAACGGATTTGCGGTTTCCAAGTTAAAAGAAGATTTAATGAAAAATCTTCCTGAGTATATGATTCCGCAGTACTTCATTCCAATGGGGCAGATACCATTAACCCCCAGCGGAAAAGTTAATCGCAAGGAATTGCCGGAGCCTGAAAAAAATCTGGATTTAGAATATCTCCCACCCGGAAATGAAATTGAAGAAAGATTGGTGAAACTCTGGCAAGAAATCTTAGGTATCCCGCAAATTGGGGTGAATCATAACTTTTTTAACATTGGGGGACACTCCCTGAAAGCGGCAACGCTGGTATCCAGGATTCATAAAGAATTGAATGTAAAGGTACCGTTGGAAAAAATTTTTGAGCATAAAACCATACGTCAACTTTCAAGTTATATATCCTCTTTGCAGGAGAGTACTTATGATTCCATTAAGAAAGTGGAAAAAAGGGATTACTACCCCACCTCCTCCGCCCAAAAACGATTATATGTAATCAACGAGTTTTATAATGCAAATACAAATTATAATATTACAAGTACTATGATTATTGAAGGTAAATTGGACCGAAATCGTTTTGAAGAAACTTTTAAGAAGTTAGTGGAAAGACATGAAGTATTACGGACTTATTTGGGGTATTTTGACAACCAGATTGTACAAAGAGTCAATGATGTTTTCGATTTCCGGATTGACTATTGGGAACAGGAAGAAATTGATATCGAAAAGACGATCAAAAAATTTGTCAGGCCTTTTGATATTAGTAAACTACCACTTATTCGGGTGTGTCTTGTGAAGTTTACTGAAAAAAAACACCTATTTATCATAGATTGGCACCATATTATTTCCGATGGAATATCAATGAAGATTCTTTTTAACGAATTCAGCTGCTTGTATCAAGGAATTGAGCTGCCAGAACCTAAAATTCAATATAAAGATTTTGCAATATGGCAGAACGATATGCTAAATCGTGGAGTCCTGGAAAAACAAGAGAGTTATTGGATAAACGTTTTTCAAGGGGAGATACCCATACTTAATTTACCGCTTGACTTTGCCAGGACAGAAAAACAAAACTTTGAGGGTGATCGGATTACCTTTCAATTAAATAAGGAAATCACTGATAAATTAAAACAACTTGCGGTTAAAACTGAAACCACCTTGTACATGGCGCTTTTAGCAATATACAACACTTTGTTATTCAAATATACTGGTCAAGAGGACATCATTGTAGGCTCGCCTGTAGCGGGAAGAACTCATATTGACTTAGAAAATGTCATTGGTATGTTTGTCAATATTTTAGCGATGCGTAATTTTCCTCAATCAACCAAAACATTTAGGCGATTTTTAGAGGAATTAAGAAATAATGCCATACAAGCATTTGGAAACCAGGATTATCCATTTGATCAACTTATTTTTAAACTCAAGTTAGAGAGGAGTTTTAGTAGAAATCCATTGTTTGACACATTGTTTGCCTTACAAAACAATGAAGATTTTAAAATAAAGGTAAAAGATCTTGATTTCTCAGTATATGAATTTGAATATGAGACTGACAAGTTTGACTTTATGCTGGAAGGAACAGAGGTCGATGGAGAGATTCGATTTATATTTGGTTTCTGTAAAAAGTTATTCCGTAAAGAAACCGTTGAAAAAATGGCAGTACATTATTTAAACATTGTAGCGGAAATTTTAAAAAATCCGGATGTGAAACTGAAGGATATAGACATATTAACTGAAGAGGAAAAAAAGCGGATTTTATTTGATTTTAATGCCACTGATGCAAAATATCCCAAAGAAGAGACGATTCAAAGTTTATTTGAAAAACAGGTTCAAAAGTCTCCTTATAATACAGCCTTAGTATTTGAAGATACCAAATTAACTTACGACCAACTAAACAAAAAGGCAAACCAGCTGGCGCGTTTTTTAAGAGGAAGCGGAACTCAACCGGATAGCATTGTAGGAATAATGATGGAGCGTTCTCCTGAAATGATTGTTGCCGCCCTCGCCATTTTGAAGGCGGGTGGCGCATACCTTCCACTCGACCCGGCATACCCAAGAGTAAGGATAGAGCGTATGTTGAACGATAGTTCGGCCAAAATTCTATTAACTCAAAATCATTTGGCCGGAAAAATTGAATTTGCAGGAGAAATTTTCAACATCGAAAATGGCGCGATATATGCCGAAGATGATTCAAATCTAGAAATCATCAATCAACCCCATAATCTTTCGTACATAATTTTTACGTCAGGTACGACCGGAACCCCCAAAGGAGTTATGATCCAACATTATAATGTTGTAAGACTGTTTTTTAACGATAAAATTAGGTTTGATTTTAACGAAAACGATGTATGGACAATGTTTCATTCATTTTGTTTTGATTTTTCCGTTTGGGAGATGTATGGGGCGTTACTATACGGAGGTAAGCTAGTGATTGTTCCAAAATTGACAGCGCAAGATACGGAACAGTTTCTACAATTACTAAAAAAAGAGAAAGTAACCGTCCTCAATCAAACACCGACTGCATTTGATAATTTAGCCAATTTGGAAACAGGAACGACAAATAAAGAACTCTATATACGATACGTTATTTTTGGCGGCGAGGCGTTAAAGCCCTGTAAACTGGTGAACTGGAATAAAAAATACCCCGGGATGAAATTGATTAATATGTATGGGATAACCGAGACAACTGTCCATGTTACTTTTAAAGAGATTACCCGCCAAGATATCGAATCGAACATCAGTAATATTGGCAGACCGATTCCAACTCTCACAACATATATCATGGACAGCAATCTTAAACTAGCGCCGATTGGGGTTGCGGGTGAATTATGCGTCGGCGGAGACGGAGTGGGGCGTGGGTATATTAATGATTTGGAATTGACCAACAAAAAATTTATCCAAAATCCTTATAAGCTTGGTGAAAGGTTGTATCGCTCCGGAGACCTTGCCAAGCTGTTAATCAATGGGGAAATGGAATACTTGGGACGGATTGACCACCAGGTAAAGATAAGGGGCTTCCGGGTAGAGTTAGGAGAAATCGAAAGTCAACTGCTAAAACATGAATTGATTGATAAGGTAAAAGTGGTGGACATCACAGATTCCACTGGAAATACATATCTTTGCGCTTACATCGTTACGAAAAAAGAGCTGACTGTATCGATATTAAGAGAATATCTATTAAAAGAATTGCCGGACTATATGGTGCCAGCCTATTTTCGAAAGATTAAGGAATTTCCGCTGACCCAAAATGGTAAAATAGATACAAAAGCTTTATTGGAAAATAGTTATGAGATAAGTACCGGAATGAATTACTCTCCGCCGCGAACGGAAGTTGAAGAAATATTGGTAAAGATCTGGAGTGAAGTCCTAGGTCAAGAAAAGATAGGAATCAATGATAACTTTTTTGACCTGGGTGGAGACTCGATTAAATTAATTAATATTGTATCGAAAATGGCCATGGATTTTGAAATCAATCCAGGCGCAATATACCAGCACCAAACAATTAAAAGTTTATCCGAGCATATACCCTTTAAAAAAGATAATCTAAAAATAAGGCTCGACCGAACCAAAAAAATCTTAGAAAAAGGCTGCCCAAATAATGCGGGAAACAATGTGAAAGAAATCGAATATAAAAGCCGCAATCAAAAATACTTAGAAATTAATGTAAATGAACTGGAGAATTTATCAGCCATTTTATTGACTGGAAGTACCGGTTATCTTGGAATTCATTTATTGAATGAACTCCTGAAAGATACTCCTTATAATATTTATTTGTTGATAAGAGGAGATTCCGAGCTAGATTCGCTGAAACGTTTGATACGGAAATTTGAATTTTATTTTGGAAATAATTCGTATGAGCAGTACTCCAAAAGAGTATTTGTACTCAATGGGGATTTAACCAAAGAGTGTTTCGGATTATCCATGGTGTCTTATCTTGAACTTGCTGGTAAGATAGATTGTATAATCAATTCAGCGGCCAATGTAAAGCATTATGGGCATTATAACGTTTTTTATGAGAGTAATGTAAAAGGTACGGAAAGGTTAAAAGAATTTGCGCTTACCGGCAAAAATAAAATTCTCAACCATATCTCTACGATTGGGGTTGGTAGCGGAGCAGTTACTCAACCGGAAGACCTTTTTACCGAATACAATTCAAATCTGAAATCAGAAATGGATAATCCATATATTCAAACGAAAATTGAAGCGGAGAATTTATTGCTGGATGCAAGAAAAGGCGGGTTAAATCTCAATATCTACCGTGTAGGGAACTTAGTTGCGCATTCAGTGACTGGTAATTTTCAGGAAAATATTACAGATAATGCTTTTTATATGCTTTTCAAAGCATTTATTAAGATCGGCATGATTCCGCTACTAAGCCATAAGACACTGGATTTTTCTTATATTGATTATGTAAGTAAAGCGATTCGGATATTATTTGATAAAAAGAACTTACAAAACGAAATACATCATGTTTACAATCCAAATCATTCTAGTTGGGCTGAACTTGGAGGATTTTTAAATCAATTGGGTTTTGATTTAAAGGTAGTCCCTGTGGGCGACTTTATGGAATTTTTGGTTCATTATTATTTGGATGAAGGGCTAAGGCCTTATATCGAAAGTTTCTTGTTACAATTTCAAGTGCTGGAAAATTCAAACGATATAAACCTTAATCTTTCTTGCGAAAAAACTAGTCTCATCTTAAAAAGACTGAATTTTAAATGGAACCCGATCGATGATAATTATATTCGAAATATGATTGATTACTGCCGCAAAGTTAATTTCTTGTGATTTTATTTCTATCTTTATCATGGAGTGAATGGTGATAGTGGAGCCAGGAAACCAAATCGACAAAAGAATAAAACTATAAAATGAAGTAATATACAAAACAATAGAAAGCGGGGATCAAAATGAAGATAATGATTAATGTTTCAGGTACTCTTGGTGATGTTAGTCCAATGGTTGCATTAGGAAGTTATCTTAAAAATCAAGGGCATCGTGTTTTATTGTGCGCCTCTCCGAAAAATGATGAACTCGTTGCAAAGAATAACCTCGAATATAAATCCGCAGGTTTGGATTGGGATGATCATCTATTTAAAAAAATGGAAAATATTAGAGATCCAAAGGTAATAAATTCTATTACCAAAGAGTTTTTTAGAGAAGAGGTATCACTCCAATTCACTCAGTTATTCACAGAAATGTATGAGGCCGATCTAATCTTAAGCGCAGGTTTTCAGTTTGCATCATCAACCTTGGCTGAATATTTGAATATACCTTACCGGCATATCTTCCACTTTCCCCAAATGTTAAAATCTTCGTTACAACCACCACCTGGTATATGGAAAAAGTTACCAAAATTTGTGAATGATTTTTTATGGAAGAGAAATGATTTATATTACAATGATCTTCTCCTTGATCTTATCAATCAAAATCGCCGAAAACTAAATCTAAAAGATATTACGAATACCTGGAACTGTATCAATGATAAAGTCATACTTGCCTTCGATAAACCATTGGCGGAATTGCCTTCCGATGTGAAATCTGACGTTATACAAACAGGTTATCCTTACATTCAGGGAGCGGATGAATTGGAAGAAAAACTGGTTCGTTTCATTGAAAATGGAACTCCTCCAATTTATTTGGGTTTTGGGAGTACCCCCAATTTCTTGCAGGAAAATTTAAATAATATTTTGAGTGATCTGATCAATATTGGCGGTTTAAGGATAGTTGTTTCGAAAGGCTGGGGAAACCTAGGAGAGGGTTTACATCATAATAATATTTATCCCATTGACTATGTTACTTATTCAAAATTATTTCCCAAAATGGGATTATTGATTCATCATGGCGGAGTAGGCACAACACATTGCGCCGCCAGATCCGGAGTTCCTCAAATTATCATTCCCCATATCGCAGATCAATTTTTTTGGGGGGAACGAATCTATCGTTTAAAATTAGGGCCAAAACCATTAAATATTTTTACATTGACCAGTAAAGAAATTATTGATAGAGTGAATTTAGTCAACTCAAATCCGGAGTTTAAAATTAACGCCATGAATATGGCAAAGGAATTAATAAAAATCGATGGTTTGAAGGAAATCTCCGATTATGTTGGAAATGTATAATGCTCCCATAGGGTGAGACACAAAAATAAAAAAATAAGTTATAATGGGAACATGAATAAAAGAAACTAATACACAGCTGAATTTAAAACCAAAGTAGTGATTGAGCTACTGCGAGAAGAAGGCACCTTAAACGAAATCGCTGCCTGTTATGGAGTCAGTCCGATCATGATCAGTCGCTGGAAAGTCGAATTTCTGGAACGAGCCCCCGAAGTATTCAAGCGAGGGCCATCCGCAACAGAAAAAGACCTAGAGGTTGAAAAAGAACGAACTGCCCAATTAGAGCGTAAAGTCGGTCAGCTCACCTACGAGGTGGACTGGCTCAAAAAAAATCTGAAGAAATTATCAGCCGGCGTAAACGAACGTAAAGCTTGCTTTGAAATACTGAGTTCATACATCACCGTGAAACGTCAAGCAGAGTTATTAAGCGTCACCGGACTAGCGTATATCGTAAACCTGTATCCCGGGCCGTAAGCGAACAAGACTTACAGATTATGCGGTGGATTGATGAAATCCATACGTATGAATCAACATGGGGTTATCGGACGATTACTTGCATTTTACGACGTGACCATGGTTTAACGATAAACAAGAAGAAATTCCGGCGAATGATGCGATTTATGGGGATTTATGCCCTTTACCCCAAACCAAATCTGAGTAAACGGTATCATGCCCAGTATGTACGTCCTTATTTGCTTAGAAACCTTGAAATTACCCGACCGAATCAGGTGTGGGGAATTGATATAACATATATCCGAATGGC
>JAEZJQ010000047.1 GCA_023436305.1 Bacillota bacterium | reverse complement strand
CTTGGACCAAATCTTCCCCGAGTATGAAACCTTGTTTTCCGATATGTTTGGACGTTCCTCCAAGGAACTTTTAGCGGAGTTAACTACTCCGGAAGAAATCCTGGCAATTGATACCGATAAACTGGCTCTACTTTTGTCAGAGCCAAGCAGAGGCCGTTTTGGACGTTCGAAAGCGGAAGAAATTCAATCTATAGCCCGTCAGTCATTCGGTATCAAATATGGAGTCGACGCAATCGCCTTTCAAATTCGCCAACTCATTGCACAGATTAAGTTTCTTGAAGAACAATTAGTTGATTTAGACACTGAAATTGAAACATATTATCACCGGTTTTCATGTACTATCGACACGATTCCGGGGATTGGTTGTATTTTAGGAGCTACTATTTTGAGTGAAATCGGCGATATTTCCCGGTTTAACGAACCTGCTAAACTGGTTGCCTTTTCTGGAATCGATCCGACAGTAAAACAGTCGGGTGGCTTCACTGGTACACGAAATCGAATGTCAAAACGTGGTTCTCCATACCTGCGCAGGGCAGTTTGGCTAGCCTCAACTATGGCTGTGTTTCATGACCCGGTTATGTCTGAATTTTATCAGAAAAAACGTTCTGAAGGAAAAGCATATCGAACTGCTATTGGTGCTGTTTCTCGAAAAATGCTTTATGTTATTTATGCATTAATGAAATCAGGAGAGCCTTATCACATTCAAACCAGTAAAAAAGTTTGATTAAAAATTTTTGACTTTTTATAGCTGGTCTTAACAGCAAAACAATTTGACTTGAGCTTCTTGATGTAACCTGACCCGTTTAAAATTCAAGCCCGCGGGAAAAATTCCGCAGGCTTGGATATTGTTAAGGAAACTTTGGATAACTCAAAATCATCCCATCAAACCAACAAACCCCGCTTTTTAAACCCTTCCATCAATTCCTGCTCTGTCTTGGGTTCCCGGGCCACTCCCGTCTCCATGGCCGCTTTGGCCACCGCCAGGGCTACCTGCGGGACCACTCGCCGGTCAAAAGGTTTGGGAATCACATATTCGGCGGAACGTTCCTGATCCGTAACCAAACCTGCAATCGCATAAGCCGCCGCCACTTTCATTTCCTGGTTGATTACTTTGGCCCTTACATCCAAAGTTCCCCGGAAGATCCCCGGAAATCCCAGCACATTATTCACCTGGTTCGGATAATCGGACCGGCCGGTACCAACCACAGCCGCCCCGGCTTTCAAGGCATCCCCGGGCATAATCTCCGGCACCGGGTTGGCCAGGCCGAAAATAATCGCTTTTTTAGCCATGGAACGGACCATCTCCTCGGTAACCACATTGGCCACCGATACCCCGATAAAGACATCGGCCCCGGCCATCACATCGGCCAATTTGCCGGTTTGTCCTTGCGGATTGGTCAACAAGGCTACTTCTTCCTTGTATTTATTGCCCGGATCTTTGCCAGGGAAAAGCAACCCCTTGCTATCACAAATTTTGATGTTGGTATAATTCACTCCTGCGGCTTTCAACAATTTGACGATGGATATCCCCGCAGCCCCGGCGCCGTTCACCACCACTTTAACCTGGCTGATATCCTTCCCCACTACTTTCAAGGCGTTAATCAATCCGGCGAAACAAACCACCGCGGTACCGTGTTGATCATCGTGAAAAACCGGGATATTCAACGAGGCGATCAATTGTTCCTCGATCTCGAAACAATGTGGTCCGGAGATGTCTTCCAGATTCACCCCGCCGAAAGTCGGTTCCAGCCACTTTACCACTTGGACCACTCCGGCCACTTCCTTGGTGGACAGACATATCGGAAATGCGTCAACATCCGCAAACCCTTTAAATAAAATGGCCTTCCCTTCCATGACCGGCAACCCCGCATTCGGCCCAATATCCCCCAGGCCAAGAACGGCGGTGCCGTCGGAAACCACTGCCACCATATTGCCGCGGTTGGTGTAAACATAACTTAAATCCGGCTCCTTGGCAATCTCCTTGCACGGTTCAGCCACTCCCGGCGAATAAGCCAGGCTTAAGTCCCGGGCATCCTGTAACGGAACCTTGCTGACTACCGCCACTTTTCCCCGGTTCACCCGGTGTAATTCCAAAGCATCTTCACGTAACCCCATTGAAATAACCTCCAAGTTTGATTATTCAGTCGAAATGTCCATAGACTTTTGACTTTTGACGATTAACTTTCCTGATTCGACAGCCACCGCAGTTGCGCGGCCAATACTTTTACGCCCTCATCCTGATGTTCCAGCCGGCCTTTAACCACCGTCACCCGTTCCGGCAAGTAACCATCCTTGATTTCGTTATATAACCTGGGAAAGACCACAACCTCCACCATCCCGGTTAAATCCTCCAATTTGCATCCGGCCATCATTGATCCCGACTTGGTGTTGATGGTCCGCCAGCCAGTGACCACCCCGCCGATAAGAACCTCTTTCCCATCGGGTTCTTCCTCCAGATCGGCGATGGGAGTCAGACCGTTGGTTTGAAATTTGGCGCGCCATTCATCCAAAGGGTGCCCCGAAAGGTAGACTCCCAGGTATTCCTTCTCTTGCTGTAACAACTCCCGGCCGGAATACTCGTCAATATCCGGCAATCCCGGCTCAACAGCATCCTGAAGCGAATCCAATAACGAAAGCTGATCGCTATGGGCAGAACGCTGATAGGTTTTTTCCAGAATGAGATTCAATCCCGCCAGCATCCGGCTGCGGCCCGCATTGGTGAAATCGAAGGCGCCGGCCCGGATCAGGCTTTCGATGACCCGCCGGTTAACCAGTTGATGGCTGACCCGGCGGCAAAAATCAAACAAGGAACGATACGGGCCATTTTGGCGTCCGGCAATAATCCGTTCGATAGCCCCCCCGCCCACATTCTTGATTCCAAGCAACCCAAAACGGATTCCCTCCCGCTCCGGGCTAAATGAAGCCACACTCAGATTGACATCGGGTTTCAGAATCTTCAACCCCAGAGCCCGGCATTCTTCGATATATAGGCCGATTTTATCGGGATTTCCCATAACGCTGGTAAGCAAGGCGGCCATATATTCCTCGGGATAATTGAATTTAAAATAAGCAGTCTGGTAGACCACCAGGGCGTAAGCCGCCGAATGGGATTTATTAAAACCATATCCGGCGAAATACTCAATCAAATCAAAGATGGCCGACGCAATCTCCCGGTCCACCCCGTTCCCGGCGGCTCCGTTTAAAAACTGCTCACGCATGGCCATCAGCACTTCCGGTTTCTTTTTCCCCATGGCCCGCCGCACCAGATCGGCCTCGCCTAAAGAGAATCCGCCGATGGCGCTAACAATCTTCATTACCTGTTCCTGATAGAGAATGACCCCGTAAGTCTCCGCAAGAATTGGCTCCAACATGGGATGCAAATAGGTAATGGTTTTTTGTCCGTGCCGCCCTTTGATAAAATCGTCCACCATTCCACTACCCAGCGGCCCGGGGCGGTATAAAGCCATTAACGCCGTTAAATCCGAGATCCGTTCCGGCTTGAGGCGCATCAACAGCCTGCGAATCCCGCCGCTCTCCAGTTGAAACAACCCCAATGTACTGCCTTTTTGCAGTCCCGCAAAAGCAGCCGGGTCATCCGGCGGAATTTGGGCGAGACTGATTTTACAGCCGCGATTTTGTTCTATCAGCGACATTGTATCCCGGAGTACGGTAAGGGTCCGCAACCCCAAAAAGTCCATCTTCAATAAGCCCAGAGACTCAATATCCTCCATGGGAAACTGAGTAATTACCTCGCCCTCGTTGGAGATGGTCAGGGGCAAATAATCGGTTAACGGTTCGCCGGTAATCACTACTCCGGCGGCATGGGTCGAAGCATGACGGGGAAACCCCTCCACTTTTTCGGCAATGGCCACCAGTTGCGCGATTTTTGGATTATTCTCTATCAGTTCGGGTAATGATGAAGCACGGGCCTTGGCATCGGCAATGGTGATTCCCGGTTCGTTGGGAATTAATTTGGCGACCCGATCCACATCGCCATAAGGCAGGCCCAACACTCGCCCCACGTCCCGGACGGCGGCCCGTGCGGCCATAGTCCCAAATGTAATGATCTGAGCTACCCGATCGGTACCGAAACGTTTTCGGACATAAGAAATCACTTCATTACGACGTTCATAACAAAAATCGATATCAATATCCGGCATTGAGATCCGTTCCGGGTTTAAGAACCGTTCGAAGAGTAAACCCAGTTCAATCGGGTCCAAGCTGGTGATCCCCAACAAATAAGCCACCAGGCTTCCTGCCGCCGATCCCCGGCCCGGCCCCACCATAATCTGATTTTCTTTGGCGAAATTCACAAAATCGCGGACAACCAAAAAATAACCGGAAAAACCCATGGCCTTTATCGTGTCCAGTTCATATCGGAGCCTTGCTTCCCGCGTTTCATCCCAAGGGAGCCTTTGCGCGTCAATGGCTTCCCGGCATAGTTTTTCCAAATAAATATACGGAGATGATGATTCCTCTGCATCAGAAATATGATATTCAGGCATATGAAATTTGCCCAATTCAAGCCGTACCTGGCAGCGTTCGGCGATTCGCACGGTATTGGTCAAAGAATCCGGGTAATCATGAAAGATATCCCGCATTTCCGCTGCCGATTTCAGGTAAAACTCGGCGGTGGCAAATTTCATCCGGTTGGGATCATCCACCGTCTTCCCGGTTTGAATGCATAACAAAACATCATGAACCTGAGCGTCCTCCCGGTTCAAATAATGCACATCATTGGTGGCCACCAGAGGCGCATTGCAGGTGGCAGCCATTTGGGCCAAAGTCCGGTTCAGATTCCGCTGTCCGTCAAGCTGCTGATACTGGAGTTCAATGAAGAAATTCTCCCGCCCCAGAATCTCCTGATAAACCTTGATCTGTTTTCCGGCCTCCTCCAATTTGTTATCCAATATATACCGGGACACAACCCCGGATAAACAACCCGACAGACCGATGAGCCCGGCGGCGTAAAGACGGAGCGTTTCCAAATCGATGCGTGGCTTATAATAAAACCCTTCAATATTGGCAATGGAGACCAGCTTCATCAGATTCCGGTAACCGGTCTCGTTTTCAGCCAACAAGGTCAGATGAAACGGGTTTTCATCCACTTTGGGCGTCTTATCCCGTAAACCCCGGGGAGCCACATAAACTTCACATCCCAAAACCGGCTTAATACCCACCTTCAACGCCTGCTGGTAAAACTTCAGGCAACCGTACATCACCCCATGGTCGGTAATGGCCAGGGCGGGCATATTATACTCCCTCGCTTTGGCAAGCAGGCTTTCAATAGCGGCCGCACCGTCAAGTAACGAATATTGGGTATGGACGTGCAAGTGGACAAAGTCTGACATTATTCTCCTACCAAATTTGAATATGAAGTTGATTTCGATATATCCGGATTAGTTACCTGCAAAAGAAACGATAAAAAACTAAATTTATGAACCCTTTATCAAGTCATTATCAAACAAGTGTTAAAAGGCGGCTAACATAATCTAAATTGAATAATTGATTAAGTAATATTTAGTAAAATATAAATGTGTACTTGAAAAATTATAATATACAATATATAATAAAAACATTGTCTGTTAAGAACGTATGTTCTTAATCCTAAAAAATTTTTATGTCTGGCACCTATAATTCAAGGAGGACTGGATAATGAAATATATTACCGGCATCAAATGCATTGTGCCTTTTACCCGGTTGATGGTTCATCATCATGGTTTTTGTTATCCCTGCTGTCCGAGTTGGACGAAGATCGGCAATGCCGGAAGGCTGACCACCGGCAATTCCATTATGGATATTTGGAATAATGAACGAATGCAATATATTCGAAAGGCAATCCTCGAAAATAAGCTTTGGAAAGTATGCAGCTTCAAATATTGTCCCCATGCCATTAAAAATGAGTACTTAAATCTGGAATCCTTAAAAAACAATGATCCCCATCTCCATCAGATCATCGATCAAATCGCAGCAGGCCGGATAATCATGGACACCCCCCCACATACATTGCAAATTGCCAATTCCGGAAAATGCAACCTGAAGTGTATCATGTGCCAACAACACGATAATATAATCAAAAACGACGATCTGCTTAATGAACGGCTTTTTTCCAAAATCATTACAGAGATCTTGCCGGACATTTCCATCCTTTCAATGGCCGAAAGCGGAGAAGTACTCTTTAATCCATACTCCAGGAAATTTTTACAGTCATTGAGCTCAGCTTCTTACCCGTTGTTAAAAATCGAATTGTTCACCAACGGAACCCTATTTACACCCAAACTCTGGGAATCCATCCGCCACAACCGTTATGATTCAATTATCGTTTCCATCGACGCGGCTTCCAAAGATACTTATGAGAAGATTCGCCGAAACGGCAACTGGGATATTCTACGGCGCAATTTGGAATTCATCAGTGAACTCAGGCGCCAAAATGTATTTCAAAGCTTTTCCATTAATTTTATTGTAATGAAATCCAATTATCAGGAAATGAAAGCTTTTGTGGAATTAGGCCGCGCACTTGGCTGCGATAAAATTGTTTTTCAAAAGATAAATGGTTATGCCAGCATTAGCGAAAACATTAATTTGACCCAAAACCGAAAAATTTTTGCCGAAATCGCCGGCATTATGACCGATCCCCTATTCAATAGTCCGGATGTGGATACCACGGTTATCGATGATTACCGGAAATATACCGGTAAAGAAGTCTTCTTTCCGGATATTTTCAATTCAAAGTTACGGGGATGGCTATTTTATCTCCCGGCTAAAGCGGTTTTTTCCCTGTCAAAATATTTTTCCTTCCTGCCCTATGTTTATGAGTTCCTTAAAAAGAAACGAATTCAAGTTGGAAATTAGTGGCCGGATAGGCGGAACACCATCACCCAGGATGGAGCGAAACTGGAAATCAAAACAAATGGGAGGTATGAATATGTAACGAATGTTTGAAAATATGGAGTTTGGTGGATTGATTATACTAAATAACGCCAAGGAACAAATTAATTTCTCGGGAGGTATTTTAAATATGTATATCCTAGCTTATAATTGTTATGTTTTTAATGCCGCCGCTTGTCTGTTGAAAGACGGCGATCTAATAGCTTACGCCCAGGAAGAAAGATTCACCAGGAAAAAACATACCGGAGATTTCCCGATCCATTCCATCAATTATTGCCTGAAAGAAGCCGGGATTACCATTAATGACGTGGATTATATCGGCTTTCACTGGCAACCGTTTCATAAATTTCATCTGCGAATCGCCCAGGTGATCAAGAATTTCCCCAAATCCTTAAAAATGTATAATACCTATTCCGGTGAATGGATTCATATGGTCTATGCCAAAAAACTCTTTCAAAAACATTTTGCCGCTGAATTACAAAATCGCACCAAACCATTCAAGTTTTTCCGCGTAAAACACCCCATTTGCCATGCCGCCAGCGCCTTTTTGGTTTCTCCATTCAAAGAAGCCGCCATTTTAACCATGGATGGCAGCGGTGAAATTGCCAGCACCACCATCTCCGTTGGGGAAGGTAATACCATAAAAACCATTAAGGAGATCAATTTCCCACACTCACTCGGTTATATATTTGTAGCAATTACCCATTATCTTGGATTTACGCCCAATAGTGACGAATATAAATTAATGTCGTTGAAATCTTACGGCCAACAAGACCATTTCTATGATGAAGTGAAACAAATTATTCAATTAACTTCCCCCGGCGAATATTCGGTGGATTTAAGTTACTTCAATTACGACAAGGGGATTCGTGATCCCTGGGTTTCGGAAAAATTTATTAAGATTTTTGGACCTATCCGTGAACAAGATGAACCAATCACCTCCCGGCATGAAAATATTGCCTGGGCTTTTCAAAAACGGCTTGAAGATGTGGCCATGCATATTGCCAAATATATTTATGATGAAACCAAAAAGGATTATCTGTGCATCGCTGGAGGTACCGCGTTAAACTCGGTCATGAACGGAAAATTGTTGAAAGACGGACCATTCAAGGATATTTTCGTACAACCCGCCGCTAACGATGCGGGCACCTGTATCGGGAGCGCTTATTACATTTATAATACCATTTTGAATAACCCCCGGAATTTTGTTTTCAATACGGCCTATTTGGGCCCAAAATTCAATAATGAAGAGATTAAAGTATTGTTGGACAGCAAAGGGGTCAAATATAAATACTTTGAAAAGGAAGACGAATTGCTCAACAATACCGCCAAATTAATTGCGGATGGAAATGTTATCGGCTGGTTTCAAGGAAGGATGGAATTAGGTCCCAGGGCCTTAGGCGCCCGCAGTATTTTGGCGGACCCGCGCCGCCAGGATATGCAAGACATTCTTAATTTAAAAGTCAAACATCGTGAAGGATTCAGGCCGTTTGCGCCATCCGTGCTCGAAGAGTACGCTCAGGAATATTTTGATTGCGACCGGCCGTCACCGTATATGCTTTTTGTAGTCGATGTAAAAAAAGACATGCATGACAAAGTTCCCGCCATTACTCATGTGGATGGCACCGCCCGGTTTCAAACCGTCAATAAGCTTCAAAGCCCGCGATATTGGAAATTGATCAAAGAATTCCAGGAACTCACCTCGGTTCCCGTGGTAGTCAATACTTCATTTAATGTAATGGGAGAACCCATTGTCTGCTCACCGGAAGAGGCGCTCCGCTGTTTTCAATCCACCGGAATCGATCATCTGGTGGTGGAAAACTTTATTATCGAAAAAGAAAAGGCGGGTTAACGCAGGCTTACTAATCAAAATTGACCCCCACGGGACTTCGCTTGCAATGGAGGATAAGGATGAATGGCAAAAGAACGGATTGAATACTTTTGCCATTCTTACTTTGACTAAATTGCATTCACAATCGGCAAGAACCGAAATTTAAAAATAAAACAAACGAGAGAGGTCATTCATGAGTAATACGAAAAACGAACAATGGATTTCAAAATATTTGTGGTTAATCTTCCTTTTTATCGGCGGTATCGGTTTTTTAGTCAGTTGGGTTATATTCCCTCATCACCGGGAAACACATACCTTCATTCAATATATGGTTCAAATCGTGATATTTATCATTATTTTATTGAGTATCTGCTTTTTCCCCAACAACTTCAGATTTCGTTATCTGTTATTAAGTATTCCATTGGTTATCTATTTAGGCTATATTTCTCCCAAGATGATGTATCTGGCCGTGCACGGGAATTTAGATCTCTTTTATACATTGGAATTCACCTTTTTATATCCCGGAATAATCATGTCATTATGCCTGGCCTATCGCCTGGGGGGAGGTTCTCCGGGCAACTGTCTCAAAATGGGACTCAATGGTGTTATTCTGCTTTTTTCCGGATTTTTAGACTTGATGTGGTTTGTTACAAATCATCTGGATTACGCGAAAAATGTAAGCACCATTCCCCACATCCAGGTAATTATCGGCCATGTTCCAAGTTTCACCGAATTACTGGTTTTTATCGGCATCCACTTTATCATTGCAGTCATCATCAACCTTATACCGTTTGATCGATGGATAAAAATTCGATAATTCAAAATATACTTCACCAGAAATCACTGGCCGAAGAAGGATGGGACCCTTGGAAAATAATCTGAAAGCTTCGATAATTATTCCGACGAAAGATAAAATTTCACGATTACGGTTGGTTTTATATGCTTTGGCATTACAGATCAACGAGGACCATGAAGTTATTATTGTAATGGACGGTTGCAACCAAGATACTTTAACCGAATTCCGCAAAATAGAATTGCCGTTTCAACCGGTTCTGGTAATCCTTGACCATAGCGGGGGCCGGGCCGCCGCCCGAAATCATGGAATCAGGAAAGCATCGGGTGATATTCTGATTTTTATGGATGATGACCGCATCCCCGGGCCTCATTTTATTGAAGGACATATTGCCGTCCATCAAAAAAAACGTTGTATGGTTCTGGGCAAAAGGATGCAATTATTTTTGACCGAGGAATTTATCACTACTTTGGGTCATTTTGGGAATTTTAACCAATGTCTCGAAAGTGTTTTATTGGTGGCGAAACCGGATGTAACTTGGCTTAAAAATAAAATATATTTATTGCGTTTCAGTCCGGTTCCTTGGCTTGCTTGTGTAACATCCAACTTATCGGTTCGCAAAAACGATATGCATGAAACCGGTATGTTTGATGAGAACTATGCCGGTTGGGGCTGGGAAGATAGTGATCTGGGATACCGGTTTTTAAAAAATAAGATCAAGATGATCAAAAATGCTTCCGTTATCAATTATCATCTTGTTCATCCCAAACCAAAAAATCTTCACCAGGAGGAATTTAACAATTATCAGTACTTTTATACGAAAGCCAAGGGTGATCATATTACCCGGTTTTCATTGATAATCATCCGGTTAATCAGAGACATCGGATTTTTATTTCAAAAGTTGATGAAACGTTATCAGGAGTGATTCCATGAATGAAATAAAAGCCAGTATCATTATTCCAACCAAGGACAAATTATCCCGATTGCGTTTGGTTTTGAAGTTTCTCGCGCACCAAATAACCGAAGAAATTGAAGTAATTGTTGTGTTTGACGGGTGCAACCCGGATACCATTCAAAGCTTTGAAAAGCATTCCTTTCCATTCAAACCGCTCCAGGTTATTTGCATGGAGAACATTGGACGTTCCGCGGCCCGGAACTTGGGAATCAAACTGGCCCGAGGCCAAATCATCATTTTTTTGGATGATGACCGGATACCCGGTGATGACTTTATCAGAAGGCATCTTGAAGGACAACGGGAACCAAAAGTATTGCTTGGTGAACGGCATAATCTATCCTTGGCCGAACCGGAAATCGAAAATTTGTTTTACACCGATAATCAAAACCACCTATACCATCAGATTAAGAATATGGCAAACATGGCCCGGGAATCCATGCCGCAAATCCGGCGGAAGCTACTGTTTAAACTCAACGGAACGTTGGGATGGATCAATTTTTATACCGGTAACGTCTCCATTCCCAAGGATAAGCTGATTGCGGCAGGATGTTTCGATGAAAATTTCAGCGGTTGGGGCCATGAAGATCTGGAACTTGGATATCGGCTTTATAAGCAAGGTATAATTTTTCAAATTGAGCCCGGTATAATGAATTACCATATGTTGCATCATAATGATACCCGGGAAAAATTCAGGGATTCCTGTAAAAATTTAAAATATATGATTCAAAAATGCCGCGACGATAAAGCCGCCTATTGGATCTTAAGAGCAATGCTAGCGAAAATATATCTGGAAAGGCTTGCAAATCTTATATGACCCCTATATTTTTCAATACCATTCACAACTACCTCACCGGATTGCGACAACGTTTCTCCGAATTCGTGCTGATAAAGCTGAAGGATTACCCGGTGAAGAATATTCGGCGATTTATTAATGATCTGGGTGTTGTTTTCATTTATCGGATGATTGGTTCCGTATTAATATCGGTGATTGCCGTATTAGCCGCCAAATTGTTCGGCCCTAAGGGCTATGGACAAATCAGCTTGGTCAATAATATGTCAAATATTCTGCTATTGCCGGTAATGGTGGGGATCAACTCCTCCATGTATAAGTACTTGCCGGATAGCGGCCAAAGCCGGAGCGATCAGCTTAAAAGCGCGGCTTTCACCGGAAACATCCTTTTATTGGCCTGTTTTTCGTTATTTTATTTCAATATCTCTTTTTGGATTAACGACATCATTAAAATTCCGGTTCCGGTCTGGCAAATGGGAATTGCCGCAACAATCGCGCTGGATTTATACACGTTAAGCGAATCCTTTATCCGCGGCCAAAAAAAATATGGAACATTGGCCCGTTTAAAGCTGGCTGGTAATATTGTTTTCTTTATATTATTTCTGGTTTTTCAGTTTTACTATAAGGCCATGAATTTTCAACACTATTTTTATGTTTTTTTCTCCTCGCAAATGGTGTTTATCATAGTAGCGCTTTTTAAAAGCGATTTCCACTCTTTTTCCATCAACAGGACTGTTTTTAAACAGATATACATTTATGGTTTTTTTAATATGTTCAATAATTTATTTCTTCTGCTCATCAATTCCAGTGATCTGTTCATTGTAAATTATTTTTCTCCCGGCAGGGATGTAGGCGTATATTCAATTTATCAAGGTTTTGTTAAAAATTTATTTTCCATCATGTTTTACGAAGTTTTTGCAGTGGTTTTTTTACCCGCCATTGCCAAACTTGATAAAAACCAACTCTATAAAACCATTCAACGGCTTATTCCCGCCGCTTGGTTGATTACCGTACTTGGAACCGCCGGACTCACCAGTGGGGTAGTCTGGGTATTGGGCAAAGAATACGGTCTGAACTTGGTTTATATTTTACTGGTCTCTTTAGGAATTGGATTTTATACGGTATTTCAAATCTATCAATCGATTTTTATGATGGAAGGCAACCGGGGCGCCAAACTATGCCTTATTCCGCTGATAATTGCACTTCCCATTTCCCTGATCACCCAATATGAATTTACTAAGCATTTCGGAATTACCGGGGCCATGCTGGCGGTTACAATCGGTAATTTACTCCTGTTGTTGATCTTTATCGCGGCCTTCCGCCGGATAAATCCCAAATTTAGCGATAAGAAGCCGGTTTGAAAATCCACCGGATCATTTCATGAAACGTCGTATCTTCATTGTACTTCCTTATCCACATACATCATTAGCTTGAGAAGAACCCTATCAGCGATTCGAAGTTCATGACCGCCTTGTGTATGGTCCGGCTCCGTATTTTATAATAGCCGCCAATATTTTGCCGCGAAACGATCCCGGCTAAATTTGGCGGTATTTTTATCGATTACATAACAAAAAAAAAGAATATTTAATCAATTATTTGGTTAAATCTCTCCATTGAACAGCCGATATATTTTATGAGACCTTTAAAGCGGGAGTGATTCCATCATCTAAAACACCCCCGCCTCTTTCCGCGAATCAAAAATTACCCCCAGTGCTTAATCAATAATCACTTTTATCTTTTCTGCGAGGTGATATCATTGAAGGTTTGCCAACACTGTGAGTTTGAAAACTTTTTCAACGATGATGTCTGTGAAAAATGCGGAATGGAATTAATCGAGAAAACCAGCCCCACAGCTAATGATGATCCCTCTGAATTTAATCCCTACTTCCTGGAGGCTATACTGACAACGATATTTTGCTGTTCCCCCATTGGAATTGTGGCCATCATCTATGCGGTAAAAGCGAAATCAAAAATAAAAATAGGCGATATGCAAAGCGCTGTCGAATATTCGCAAGAGGCTAGAATGTGGTATTGGATCGCGCTTGGAGTTAGCTTAACACTCTTGACTTTTTATTTTTTTGTTAAAATTAATTTTTAATTTCCGCCATTGGATTGGGGCAATTTCGATTTAGGGGTTAATGGTGAAATCAAACGGACCGGCAAACCATTTTATGGCGCCGGTCCGTATAATTAGATTACGTTTCGTTATAAGGTTTCGTCCAGGGTATCTTCCGAAGTATCCTCTTCTTCGTCGCTTTCTTGGCTATCATCGAGTTGATTATTTGAAGATTCCGCGATATGCGTGACCATTTTTTCGGTGCACACCTTAAAACCGTCAATCATCCCTGTTTCAATGCACTTATTGACCCATTTCCCGGATTTACTTCGGTAAAACTTGGAGTACTCCACCACTTCATCATTGGTTATGTCTTCATACATAATAAAAAAATCAGCCAGCAGCTTTTGCTTATACTCTTCGGAGTAATACTGCTCTTTGATCTTTTTCTTAAATTCGTTCATTTTGGAGGCGGAGATTTGAAATCCTTCCGGCAATAAAGCGTTGAGTGTTTGAAAGAGGCTTTCGTACATGGAGGAAGACAACAGGTAATAAAATTCCTGGATATTTGTATCCTTGAATAAATTGTTGATAACCTGCCGCCGTTTCTGATCATAGTTCTCAATATTAAAACCTTTCACTTTATCTTGAAACACCGGATCGGATGAAGCAATTTCGCACCGGACTATCTTGGTTCCCAGATTCGAGTTGTAAAACTTTAATACTTCCCGGGCGTACTTTTCATTATATTGTTCCGATAATGTTCGTTTAATCTCGGCGATGATATTTTCAGCCGTGAAATCTTCGGCGACGATAGCGGCAATTTTTTGGGACTTTTCATCTGTATCTTTGGTTTTCCCGATTTGCTGTTGCAATGTCGCCGGTATGGCGGCCAATTGTGCTTGAATTCCACTTTTTTCAATTATCACATCAACATTTTGACTTTTCTCTTCCGGGTTGACTGCGGCAAATGCCGGACAAAACATCATCAATAGCATACCAACGACCAACATTCCAATGATGAATGATTTATTTCTCATTAAGAATACCTCCAGGCATATTTGTATTAAGAGTCTGTGCGCGTAACACTTTTTAATCACTATAAACCACTATATGTTGTATTAGAATATGTCACTTAATACTAAATACGCTTCGAAAACCGATTAGCCGCACAAACTCCTAGGAGTCTGTGCGCGTAACACGTTTTAATACTCAAAACCACTATATATTGTATTAGGACATGTCACTTGATACTAAATACGCTTCGAAAATCGATTAGCCGCACAAACTCCTAGCTCATCTAATATATTCTAGAATAACAATAAAATTCCTCTATTCCCGGGCGGTTACGTTATGACCAGCAATTATTGCGTAAACGCTGGTAACAGGGATAGGGGAATTACGAATCGACGGTGGAACTAACCATATACCGGGTCGCTTTAAAAAATCACAGTAATCGAGTTGATTCCAAAAAATGTATCTTTTCGGCGTTTATTGCGATTCGGCTTTTAGTTCATGATTCAATACAAATCCGCGAAAAAATGCTTTCGCTATTTTTCTGGAATTAAATTATTTGGGAAAATAAGCCGAGGCAGAAAAACTGCCTTCCGCTACCCAGGGTTCCATGAGATTCCCTGCTTTATCAACCTTGATTAGAGCGAAGGGGGAACCCCCACTCGCGGAACGGACGTGGGTGAAAGTGAAGGCAAAATCCTCCGATTGAGTTAAGAACTCAGGTTTTACACCGATACCGGTCAGTAATGTATGCGCTGTCATTGCAATCGACTGATCGGCGCTTTCGGAATCTTGTAAAGTCATGGTTTCACCAATGGTTGTCGGGTTGGGAGACCAACTGGTAAGTACTGCTTCCTTAAATGTAATGGTGAGGATCGGCGGGTTACCGGTGGTGGCATTGATATGAGTAAATACTATCTCACCGCTTACCTTCCAGACATGAAGATATTGCGGTCCCACCGCATAGACTTGGTAGATGCCGGTTTGAGCAGTTAACCGCATTCTTGAATGATATGTGACCAAACCGCCGTATGTATCACTATTCAGATCTACCATCAAGTCAATTTCGGAATCACTGAAAATATTATTCTGATCACCATTAAATGTATAACCCTGATGATATGTATCGGAAGCAAAACTAAATGTGGTTGTGGTTTCGGCAAGGGCCGGACTTTGAACGCCGCAGATCAAGGCAAAGCTTAGGAATAAAATCGATAATACCGCGACTAAATTTTTTTCATTATCATTAGCCTCCCGTATTTTATTGCTTTGTGCCGAAAAGATACAAAAATAGATTCATTACGTCTTAAATTATACCATAAATATTTATTTTTGTAATATATATTTATTTATGTTTTAAGGTTTTGTGTCAATATTATGTTAATTATAAATTTGATTACCAAGAACAACACCTCATAAAAAAGACGGCTTCCGCCGTCTTTACTTCACTAAAAAAGTAGCCCCCAAGATCCAATCTTTCATATCAACCAGGCCAAAATTGATCTTCGCCTGGGGTCCAATCGCAAACTTCGCTCCCACATTCATGTTATGGGAATCCGCCTCTAAAAACAACTCCAGAGCTCGTAAATGACTGCCTTTACCGGAAGTAATAAACTCTTTGCTGAGTCCTCCGAAAATACCGTCAAAATTCCCACCGCCGACACCGATATAGCCGCGTATTCCCACATCGGAAAAACTCTTACTTATGGTCAAATACGGTGAAATCGTGCCGTTTTTCCCCAAATCCTGAATTCCCACCGCCAGGGCCGGAGTGTTTGTATCTTCCCGAATGATTCGCAATTTCCCGCGGAGTGAAACATAAGTGTCCCCCGGGTAATTAAACACTGAAACCCCCACTTCCAGATCCTGAATTAATCCAAAATCGCAATTCAAAAAGAATGAGTTGCCTTCCGCGAAATTGGCGGCGACTCCTAAAACACCCTGACGCAGCGTATTAGCGGTGGGAGTCGTCATCAAATCGGTTGCCTCAAATATCCCATAACCTAATGAAACCGTCGATATTCCGAACAACAATCCAAAAACAAGTACCAATACCATGAATCGCTTCATTCGTAGAACCACCTTTCCTGATTAATAAGTCCCAGCAGCTTTAACTCGAATAAGCTCGGGGAATCTTAATAATCCAATGGTTCTACTATTCCTTCAGGTTCCCTGTTGGGAATGAAAGTCAATAATATCAGAGTGAAAAAGGATTGTAATTCACCGTATAATCGTAATGGTCAACCTGTTCCCGGCGTTTCAGCCAGCCGGTGATTACGTAAGTCAAAGGAGTAGCGGCAATCTCGTAGAGGGTTTTGAAGATGTAATTGGAGATTAAAACTTGAACCAGTAGCGCGTTCGGCCATAACCCGAAAAAAGCAATGAATACAAATAACAGTGAATCGACGAATTCGCCGACGACTGTCGAACCAATGGTCCGGGTCCAAAGGTACTTGCCTTTCGTAATAATTTTCATCCGGGATAAAATGTAACTGTTGCTAAACTCTCCGGCGAAATAGGCAATGATGCTTGCCAATGCTATCCGGGGCGCCGTCATTAATAATTGTTGATAAGCGCCGTCCAATTTCCAAAGCGGATCCGGAGGGATAATTCCCACCAGCCAAATTAAGAGCGCCATTAACACCAATCCTAAAAATCCGGACCAAATCACCCGCCGGGAACGTTCATAACCGTAAACTTCAGTTAATACATCGGCAAATATATAACTAAACGGAAACAAAAGCGTTCCGCCGTCAAATGAAAAATGCAACCCGGTGAAAGGAAGGGGAATTACCACGGCCTTCACGGAAACAAGGTTACTGATCAGCAATATCGCCACAAACAGGCCGAGAATAAGATCAAAATAGCGGTAATTACGCTCTTCTGCCATGGTTCTAAACCCTCACTCTCCTGCCGACCACCGGTAAATTAAGCTCCCGTACCGCCCGGCAGATTCCGTCCACATCCAAACCGCATTTCTTTAATAAAACTTCAGTAGGCCCGTGAGTGATGAATTCATCTGGGATTCCCAGAATTTTAAAATCATTTCCTTTAATACCTTGCTGAGTCAAAAACTCCAGAACCGCCGAACCAAATCCACCGGCCATGGAATTCTCTTCCACGGTAACAATCTGCTGATGAGTCCGGGCGATGTTCAGTAATAGCTCTTCATCCAAAGGTTTAATAAACCTGCCATTGACCACGGTTACATTCAAACCTGACTTTTGAAGCCGGGAAGCGGCCTGTAAAGCCGGGATTACCATTGCTCCGACGGCAATTATAGCGGTATTCTGGCCTTGTAAAAGAATTTCTCCTTTGCCGATAGGGATAGGCTCGTAAGTGATAAACTCTCTCATCTTCAGCGCGGTGCGTTTAGGATAACGGACTGCTACCGGACCCTTCATCTGGAAGGCGGTATAAATCATTTGCCGGAACTCATGGTCATCCCCGGGCGCCATAATGGTTAAATTGGGAATATGCCGTAAAAACGAAAAATCAAACGCGCCATGATGGGTCGGGCCATCAGGGCCAACCAAACCAGCCCGGTCCACCATAAAAACCACCGGTAAATTTTGCATACAAACATCATGAACAATCTGATCATAAGCCCGTTGCATGAAAGTGGAATAAAGAACCACCACAGGCCGTAAACCTTTTTTAGCCAAACCGGCGGCCATGGTAACGGCATGTTCTTCGGCAATTCCCACATCAAAAAAACGCTCCGGGAAAGTTTTCGCAAACTCCCAAAGGCCGGTGCCGTCTGTCATAGCCGCCGTAATCGCAATGATCTCTTCATTTTCCCAGGCTAGATCGACGATGGTTGTCCCGAATATTTCGGTGTAGCTTAACGGGCTTTGCCCGTTCTTCGGGCTTTGCCCGTTATTCGCGCTTTGGTCATCCTGCGGACTGCAGCCGTTCAAGGAACTTATCTCATTGAAAGGAATGGCTTCGTGATATAAGCTGGTTTCCGGTAATTTTTGGCCGTTAGCCAGTAAAAACGGTCCGGTGCCATGAAATTTCTGAGGGTTTTTTTCAGCCAATTCATAACCTTTGCCCTTCGTGGTCAAGATATGAATCAATACCGGCCCCTTGCGATCATGAGCATTTTGCAAACTGAGTTTTAATTCGGCGATATTATGGCCATCAATAGGCCCGAGATATTTAATGCCTAATTCCTCGAAGAACATACCCGGAATGACCAGAAAAGTCAGGCTGGCCTCCAGTTTCTCAAGATAATGAAGGGTTGCGTCTCCAATCTTGGGAATCTTTTTAATAAAATCCCGGGTGTCGTACTTTAGCTTTCGCAAGCGGGGATTCAACCGTAACCGGGTAAGATAACGGGATAACGCGCCCACATTCTTGGAGATCGACATCTCATTATCATTAAGAACGATAATCAAATCCGTCTGCAGATGGCCTAAATGATTCAGGGCCTCAAAAGCCATTCCGCCGGTCATTGATCCGTCTCCGATAACCGCCACCACTTTATTGGTTTCCCCCAATATATCACGGGCCTTGGCCAGGCCCACCGCGGCCGAAATCGAGGTCGAACTATGGCCGGTGGCAAAAACATCATGTTCACTTTCCTCCGGCTTGGGAAATCCGCTTAACCCGTTATATTGGCGCAACGTTTCAAAGCGGTTCAGCCGTCCGGTAATGATCTTATGAATGTACGATTGATGTCCCACATCCCAGATGATCTGATCACGTGGGCTATCGAAAACCGAATGCAAAGCGAGAGTTAGTTCGACAACACCCAGATTCGGCGCTAAATGTCCACCCGTTTGAGCCACCGTCTTAAGTAAAAACCGGCGGATTTCGGCGGCTAAAGTTTCTAACTGTTCCGAGGTCATATTTTTTAAATCAGCGGGTCCTGATAGCTTTTGAAGTAATTCACCCATTTAACCTTTTCGCACCTTTCGAGAAGCACCGGTCTTGCGTTTGTTTTTGGAAGATTTAAATCCGTCAAACTTTAAAAAATAAAGCAACTTGCCCACAAAAAAAATTATCTGATTGGCCTTGTTGATGGCATAAGATTTACCCAATGATTTCCCGCCGACAGTTAACGCGGCTATCAAGGCAATCGCCGTAGCGCCAATAAGTTCATCCGGTAACATGAGATACGATTTTACCATTTTTGCCAAAATGACACTAATACTGGCAACAATCGCCCCATTGATGGTCCCGGATATGTCACCGACCACATCATTACAAAAACTGGCTACTTTATCCGCGTGCCGGATTAAATAAATCGCCTGTTTTGAGCCTTTAATCTTATCAGCTCCCATGGCGTGGAAGGGAACCTCGGAGGCGGCGGTGGCCGCGGTACCGATAATATCAAAAATAATTCCAGTTAGTAATATTACCAGCAAAATAAGTCCCGATACCCATAAAGCCAATGAAAATTGGAAAGTATACGAAATAAACAGGGATATCGTAAAAGTTAACAGCGCAATCTTGGCGGCACGCCCTACTTTAACGTTCAATAAATCACCCACAACTTATGAAGTTTGAATTATGAAGATTGAAAGGGAAATAAAAAGCAAAAGCAAGTGCGCCAGAGCTTAAAACTTGCACACTTGTATTTCCTTTCACACTTCAAACGCGTATACGCGCCTTTACTCTTCACACTTGGAATTTATGTAAGAGGAGGTATCCATCGAGTAAAAATTATGGCTTAGGTCCAGTAGGTTTTCCCAAAGACCTCCGTTACGTCGCCGCCACGGTGGTTTCCCTTTAAGGTCTTTCCGTCTTGTCGCCATAGACGGGACTAGATTACCACTTAGTCCACATTGAAATCCCCGATGGAACTCGTACAAAGACGAATAGCCTAGGAGTTTTCCTCAACAAAGTCAACCACATTCTAGCCTCTTTTGCGGTTTTGAGTTTCAAATGGCAAAGAGTCAATTAAATCTGCAGAATTTAAATGACTTGATACCCATATCCTCCCAACCCGCTCAAGGCAGGCTACACTGCACCGATACTAAGTACTTTAAACCCGTACCATATGCAGGTTTACCCCCAAGCCGTGGTTCACGCTCTGAAACACCAGAGGCGTTACGGGATCCCCACGCACTTGGGCCTCCACGGTGGAGGGGTCAACGCCTACATGCCATTGTAGATCGCCCCATCCCCTTAACCCCCAGCACCAACCCCTCACTGGGCGTCAGCGGCCGGCACCAGGGACTTCATCGATGTGCCCGCAACGGATTTTTAGGCCCGTCTTCGAAAGTGGTTGCTCCGACTAGGATACTACACCATCCTCTCAATAAAAAATATTATATCACATTTTTTTATGAGAATGTTTAAAAAGCTTTTCCCAATATTGCTGGGATCTGTTATCTCTAAAATAAAATGATTAGAAATCATAGCCAGAAGGTTTAATTATTTTTAATATTTTGTCCGAGAGTAAAGATATACATTATAATCGCACATTTTATAAATTGAGTCCCAATTATCCCAAAAATCCCGCAGTCATCAAAAAAGTTATTTTAAAATAACCGCTATTAAGATACCCAAACCCGCCCCTACAATGACCTCTACCCGGGTATGTCCCAATAATTCCTTGAGCCGTTCATGATGAAATTCGCCTTCTTCAAAAAGCTCGTCAATGATTTTATTGAGCGTCGCCGCCTGGCGGCTGGCGGCTAGCCGGACACCCGCCGCATCGTACATTACCACCAGGGCGAAAATAATAGCCAACGCCGTGCTTACACTGTTCCATCCGTCCTTAAGGCCAACAGCGGTTGCCAAACCGGCTACCAGGGCTGAGTGGGAACTGGGCATACCACCGGTACCCACGAAGCGGCGAAAATTTATTTTCTTCTCCTTAAGATAAAAAAAAGCCACTTTTAAAATGGAAGCCACCATCCATGCGGTTAAAGTTGACCACAGAATTTGATTATTGGCCAATCCTTCAATAAAATCTCTCAATATCAAAATCCCCCCAGTAACTATATTTTTTAATATTCACGTTGCACAATATACCGTGCCCAAGCCAGTAAAAGATTCTTATAGCGGGATTCAGGAAGAACCGTTAACTCTTGAAGAGCTTCGTTAATATACCTTTCCGCCAACCCTTGCGTATGTTCCACGCCGTTATACTCGATTAAAATTTGCCGGATCTTGGCAATATCTCTTTCCGAAAGGTCCGGGCTGCCTAAATTATCAATCAGGAATTGTTTTTCGCAGGTGCCGGCATTATGATATGCATGCAAAACAATGGTGGTCCGTTTTCCTTCCCGAATATCACTGCCCACCGGTTTCCCCAAAAGCTGTTCATTGCCGGTGATTCCTAAAATATCATCATAGAGTTGAAAAGCGAGACCTGCGAGACGGGCGAACCGGCCTAAAGATTGAATAATGGGGTTCTCCGCCAAAGTCTGTTTTAAACCGATAGCCGCACCGGCCATGGCGGCATACTCATAAAGAACACCCGTCTTCAATTCCAGCATATTGAGGATGGACGCTTCGGATAGATCCCCAATCTTTTCCCGGGCAAATAAGATATCCAAGGCCTCACCTTCCAATAAACGGTTGGTGACTCCGGTGGTTATAAGTTGAGCCAAATCGCAAATCACCGGCGCCGGGACCCCCAGTTCAATGGAATCCAACAACAAACGGATAGACCAAGCCTGCTGCAAATCACCGGTTAAAATCGCAATACTCCGGCCAAGTTCCGCCGCTTCCCTCTCCGAATAGCCCAAACGTAAACCTTGAGTTCGAAATTCCTCATGAACAGTGGGAAAACCTCGTCGCTTGGCATCGTTGTCAATAATATCATCATGAACTAAGGTCCAGGTATGGTAAATTTCCACGGAGGCCGCCGCCAAAACCGCCTGTTCCTCCGATCCGCCCACCGCTCCGCAACAAAAAAGGAGAATTCCAGGCCGCAACCGTTTCGCCGGCCGCTCAATATAAGAATATACCGCCTGCCGAAGCAGTTCCGGCCGGAAACATTGCCGGTAACGTTCCTGATTGAAACAATCCCTGATGATAACTTCTCTGGCTTTTAACTCGCTAAGTAATTCGGTCGTGTCAAACCCCAATTAAGAGTCTCCTTCCGGTTCCAGTTTAAATTCGGCGATTTTGGGTTCAGCGCCATTAAAACCTAATAAAATCTCCAACTTGCTCTCGGCGGCATCCAATTTGCCGGTACAATATCGCGCCAAACCAATTCCTTCTTCAAACAACGCTAAGCTTTCTTCTAAGTTTAAATTCCCGCACTCCAAACGCTGCACAATCTCCTCCAAACGGGTCATCGCCTCTTCATAGCTGCGTTCCCCTAACTTTTCAGGTTCCAGATTACTCATTTTGATTCCTGCTCCTTTATTCGGCCGCTGAAATTTTATTATCTGTTTTTTGAATGCAATTCAACAATAACTCGCCGGCCGCCAGCGTTAATTTTATTTCTTCGCCTATTTCCACTTGATCGGCGCGCTTGATAAAGATACCGTCTTTGTTTTGGGCAATGGCATAACCCCGTTGCAAGGTGGCCAGCGGGCTTAATGCGTCTAATTTCCCCAGCGCCTTATAATAACGCTCACGCTCTAATACTAAAGTATGCCGTAATATTCGGATCATTTTCTCAAAGCTTAAGTCCAATTCCTGACGCCGGACGTTATATGTAAATTTGGGATCCATAAACACCCGGTTCTTAAGTAATTTTTCTAGATCGCGGCGGTAATTCCCGATTTTATGGTTGATTAACTGTTGTAAACGTTTTTTTAAACTTTCCAAGTTCCGTTTTATAACCATTTGCTCCGGCACCGCCAGTTCAGCAGCCGCTGAAGGGGTCGGCGCCCTTAAATCTGCTACAAAATCAGCAATGGTAAAGTCCGTCTCGTGTCCCACCGCCGATATCACCGGCTTCGGAAACCCGGCTATCGTTCGGGCCACCCGTTCATCGTTAAAGGCCCATAATTCCTCAAACGATCCCCCGCCCCGGCCAATAATCACCAAATCCAATGCCGTAAACCGTCCTGCGTCATTCAGCGCTTTCACCAAACTTAACGGCGCCTCTTCCCCTTGAACCTGGGCTGGAATAATCAGGATGTCTAGATTAGGGCAACGCCGGCGCAAGATTTTAATCATGTCCTGAACCACCGCGCCGGTGGGTGAAGTAATTAAACCGATTTTGTTGGGTAATGGCGGCAAAGGCCGTTTCCGCTTCGGATCAAATAACCCCTCTTGCTCCAGTTTTTGTTTCAGCTTTTCAAAGGCCTGGTACAGAGCGCCCAAGCCGGTCTGTTCCATTGTTTCAACGTACAGTTGGTATTGGCCACTTTTTTCGTAAATCGAAATCCGACCGCGGGCCGAAACGGCCATGCCCTCAACCGGCTTGAACTGCAAGGAGTAAGCCTGGGATTTAAACATGACGCATTTCACGCAAGCGGTTTCATCTTTCAAGGTAAAATACATATGCCCTGACGTATGACGGGTGAAATTGGAGATCTCCCCCTGAATCCAGACATCTTCCAGGATGAAGTTATCTTCGATCAAACGCTTCAACGCATATGTCAGTTGTGACACGGTAATGTACTTTCGGCTCAAAGATTTAAGCTCCTTTTACACCCAAACTTAAAATCCCATTCTTACCCAAATTGTATTGTAAAATAAGGGCCTTTTATAAGAACCCAATTCCGCCCATGATCGTTCGAATTTATACCTGCAACGCTCAACTTTTACTTTTTGTTACCAGTCTGTTTTTATTCCATAACAAATATTAAAATCCTCCTTAACCCGTCAATTTATTCGTGGTTACGGCTTCATTTACAAGTGAACTGCAAGTACCTACTACAATATGGAAGAATCTTCAATTATATGGTGCCCTACCACTAAAATACTTGAAATGAAGGCTCATTGAATATCGTTATTATGTTATGTTAGAATGACAAACCAAATTACATTATTGGAATATCAAAACCTCTTGAAATAAGCACGCGTATACAATGCTTAAATATTTGCCGAACAATAAAACAGTTACCATCATTGCCACCAATTACTTAAAGGAATCCGCTCTTCGATGCGGAATTTGGTGAGTGCAATTATGTAAAATAAATCCTTGATGGATTCATAACCAAAAAGGTATCAATTTCGACAAGCACGTTCGCGTAAAGATGTACGCAGAAAGGAGTATTAAGAATGTTTATTCGTAAACGCCGGTTTCAATTAGTCCTATTGGCAATGGTAATGACCCTGGGAATAGCCTTATTCAGCACGGTGGCCAATGCGCAAACAACGTTGACAGACATCCAGGGGAACTGGGCGGAAAAACCGATTCAAAAACTCATCGACCAAGGGGTGATTAACGGATATCCCGATGAGACCTTCAAACCGGATCAACCGGTAAACCGGGCCGAGTTCGCTAAAATCGTGGCCAAGACTTTCAATTATAGTGAGACTTCAGATTCCAAACGGATGGCGCCCGATATCGCCGGCAACTGGGCCGAATCTTATATTAATGCGGTCGGGGCTCAAAAAGTCATGAATGTCTTTGGCGACGGCAACTTCAGACCTGGAGAGAATCTCAACCGGGCCCAACTGGTGGCTATGCTAAGCCGGATTGTCCGTCTGGGAACCTCTAAGGAAAAATATTCCCCGGAATGGCCGGCCAGTTTTATCGATGTTCCGGTAAAACATTGGGCTTTTCGCTATGTGGAAATCGCCAACAAGTTGGGTGTATTGCCACCCAAGATCCAAACCCAATTCCAGCCGGATCAGCCGGCGACCCGGGCCGAAGCTGCCTGGATGATTCAGGCTTTAAGCCAAATCGAGATTACCAAGGGCAAAATAACCCAGGTTGATACCAATTCCGGGTTGGTGAATATACAGACCGCCGATGGGGAACCTAAGCTTGCCATGCTCACTCCGGAAACCGTAATTATGCGCAATTACGTTTCCAGCAACATCGACGCCTTAGTCAATAATGATACAGGCACCATCATCGCCCTGCCGTCAGGAACCGTCAAGTTCTTCAAAGCCTTCGGCGAGGTAACCAAGAACGACCTTCTCTCCCGGTTGAGCTCCATGACCAGGGGCAAAATCAGCACCGATCAGGTGCAAGCCCTGGTATCCGGAGATTGGAACGCAGTTACCAACGATGTAAAAAGCGGTGTCTATAATAAAATGGTGGATATGGGCCTAACCCCCGCCGAAGCCGAAAGCATCATGCAACAAGATTGGAATTACCTGGACACCTTAAGCCGTGAACGATTGGCCGGAGGGATCTCCAAGTATCTGGGGATTACCCAGGATTTTAGCCAGGCCATATTGTCACGGGATGTAGCCAAGATTAAAGAGTATGGGAAGATCGAGCTGGCCACGGCGGCACTTAGCAGGTTATTAGGGGCGTCGGGGCAGAATGGTAGCGTTAGTGAGGATAATATGACTTATTAAAGCAGGTAGATTAATTTCCGTTTGCCGTGGCGAACTCGCCACGGCAAATTTTTAATGTACGCCCGGCACGGGCATTGTCTATAGGATGGAAAGTCCAAAGCACCAAGGGCTATCAGAGTAAACTTGGGTAGGTACATGAACCTCCGATATAATTCATTATTGATATTTCGAATAACTGTATTACAATTTGTATTACAAAAGGAGTGGTATAATGACTAGCATCCGATTACCCAAGGAATTAGAAGAAAAACTAAATTCGTTAGCTGAACGTGAAAACATTACGAAATCCGAGATAATTAAAGAAGCATTGAGAACACATCCAATTTGACGACATTCTAAAGCGACAGCTCCTACAGTCCCGGCCGATCATAGTTAAAAAAATTTTTTATTACTTTCGCCAATTTAATACCACCCCATCGAAAAAAACAAGGCGGAGCACCTTAAACCCCGCCTACTTTCGTACCACATTTACCACAAAATTTATCCCCTTCCGGCACCTCGGTTTTACAATTCGGGCAAACCAACTGGCCCAGGGACGCGGCGGCATTTGCGTGAACATTTTGAAGCTCGGCTTCTTTTTCCTGAATCTGCTGTTTCAAAGCAGTGATGGCCTCACATTTATCCTTAATCCCATCCTGATTAATAACTCCTTGCAGGTTCATCTCATAAACCACTTCTCCCAACTCCCGCTGGAGCCTGGCGATCTGGTCCTTCAATCCCCCGATTTGATTATTGATCTTGGTAACCTCAAGCACCTCTTTAGATTTCACGCTTACCGCATTCAACCCTTTGTCCAGTCCACTCCTTACTTTCTCAAAAAAATCCGCCATAATTATCCCCCCCTTTTATTTTATTCACGTAGAATTGTTACTACGCTATTTCCCCGCCCTCGAAATACTTCCGGTTCATTACGATATTGATGCTTTTGGGAATAATGTTTATTTCAAACGGGGAACTGCCCAAAGTTTCCCCATCGACCTCCAGGGGAATTGACGGCTCGGACTCAATTTTTACTTTGCGACCCCGGGTAATATGGACCTGGGGTAGATGAATGAAAGAACCATCGAAAAGTTTGGGTACATTTTTGATGACTTGCAGCTTGGACATTTTCTTGATCAAGGTGAGATCCAGCAGTCCATCATCAGGAACCGCTTTCGGGACCTGCATCATTCCTCCGCCGCTATATTTGCAGATACCGACGTTCATACTTAACAGATCGGTGGTAATTTCTTCGTGATCGGCGGTTACTTTCACCTTAGTATGCTTATACTTCAACAGGCAACCAAATAAACTCACCAAATAAGAATAGACGCCCATCTTCCGGCCCAATTCCTTCATGAGATTGGTTTTGGCCGCCACTAACGCGTCATAACCCATACCGGCGATATTAATGAAATAACGTCCTTTCAGTTTACCCTGATCCATGTACTGAATATACCCCACATCCTGGGTATAGGTTTCCCCTTGGTGAATGGTGGTCACCGCCTCCAAATAATCCATCGGAATCCCAATGGTCCTCCGCCAATCGTTCCCCGTTCCCACCGGAATCATAGCCAGAGTAAACTCCGTGGTCGGAACAGCGTTCTGGTGGAAGATTCCATTCACTACTTCATTCACGGTTCCATCTCCACCTACGGTTAAAAAACGGCGCCAGCCTTCAGCGATGGCTTCATTGGTTAATTCAGTGGCGTGATTGCGGTAGTTGGAAAAAACAGCTTGATATTGAATTCCCGCTTTTTTGAGCATATTCTCAATTTCGGGCCACTCCAATTTTCCTTTACCGGAACCGGAGCAGGGATTAATAATCGTAAACCACGGTTCAGTCATGAGCCCCTCCCGCTGTATTCACAAATAATCTAAAGTGAGCCAAGGATCTTTTCGTCCAAACAAAGTTGTTCATTTCTTCTTTTGAGAAATCGTTATATAGTCTTTGCCAATTCCGCGATGGCAATGGCGATTCGGCGTGCCCCCCCGGATATGCCCATCCGTTCCCGCCCTACCACGGCCATCTGTTTTCTAAGATTTGGATTTGTAAGGATAAGCAGAATTTCCCGGGCCACTGCTTCCGGTTGGCGGGCCACTACCCGGACCGACTCACCCAGTAATTTTTGTTGGGTTTTAACAAACTTGGCGGTAAATTGGGTCCCCCGTCCGACAAAGGCCACCACCGGTTTACCTAGACCCACGGCTTGTTCATTGCCGGTCCCCGCCAGTCCCAGAATCAAATCACTGGCCATTAATATATCGGCAAATCTTCCCTGGGCAAACGTAATCCGGACCTGGAAATTTGGGCCGGAATAATTCAAGTGTCCAACCAGGCCGCGTTTGGTTTCATTCGTATCCGGCTCTTGAAAAACCCATCCCTTCAGCTTCAGACGAGCCGCAATTTCATCTATCTCAATGGCCCCGGCTAGAGCGGTTAAAAAGCGGGCCGGTTGGTACCGTTTTTCTCCTACAATCAACTGTTGCGTAGCCAAAACGGCTTCCGCAATATCCTCCATATTTTCATACGCTTCGAAACGGCTGCCGGGCAAAATACCAATTGTCCACTGATTTTCAGATCCCTTTAGATCATCTCCCCGAAAGTCCAGACAATCCATCATTACATTTCCTAAAAACTCAGCCGGTAACCCATATCTGGCCAATGATTTGGCCGTAATCTCATCCCTGGTAATGATTTTACGGCAAAAACGCCGCATCAGCAAACGCTCCACCGGCCAGTGCGGCGATACATAATCCGATTTGGCGGTAGGCAGTAAAATAATTGGCCGGCGTAAAAAATACCCCGCCAAAATGGTAAGATAATTATCCCCGACGCATACCGCCAGGTCAATCTCCCGGTGAACCCGCCTCAAGGCTTGAATCTGGCGCCAAGTTAACGAAAACAACCCTGCCCGCAGATCCATCATTAAATTACGGAATCCGTTACGGACGAAGCCGCCGCTGGGAAGATTGTGTCCCGCTAAGATTAAGGGGATATTGATGGCCGAATAAGTAGAACCGGTACCTACAATTGGCAACGCCCGGATTTCAACACCGGGTTCCTCCGCCAAGTTTTTAATGATTTGAGCCGCGATAAGATCTTCGCCGTGTCCATTGCTCATAAATAAAATTCTACCACTGGGTTTTTCCATTAAAACCCTCACAATTTCTTTTTTGCCATAGTTGAATCATGTTCACCGTATCAAACTTATCCGGAGTATGTTCCCAGAGATAATAATGTATTTTTTCCAATTGGCCGCCGATAAACAGCTTCACAAAGAATTTTAAAATCCCCGGTGTTATATTATCAATCATCTCACTGATAATATTCGCCGCAGTCGACCCCTATGTACCATAATCACCCGCACATACTTCTAAAACATTTCAGTCTTTTTTTTAAAATTCCTGCATAGAAAGGGGAAAAGTTAAAAGAACTGTCAAAAGTCAAATGTCACAACCTTTTTCGTTAAAGTCCACGGCAATCATCGAATTCTTACTTCCGGCTGAAATTCATGCCAAAATACTATTGCAACGGTTAATTTTTTGAATATCTTTAAATAACAACCGGACATTTTCACCGGACTGTGATAAAGTACTTATTACAAAAATTTTAGCAAAGGAGCCACCCATGTCTTCAATAAAAATCGCCATAAAAGCGGCCCAATTGTCGGATATCAAAGTAAAGCTTAAGATTGAGATTGAAAATAACACCAAATCGGTATGTAATTTACCCCAAGTAATAAACCAGGATAATATCTGTCAACCCTATGAAGCGGATTCACCGGCAGTTAATCATATTCAAACCAAATTACCGGAGTTTGCACTTCAATCCGATTCTTTTTGGCGAAAATTATTTCTCCGGTTAAATTTTTGGCGCCGGAACTAACCTTAGGTGTTCTGGCGTCTGATGAAACGCTTTTTGGCTTGACGGCTACGCTCCTACCCTCTGTGCTCTGCCCTGGCCCCTTCATTATCCTTCAAGCTTCCATCGGACTCCTTGCGGAGTATCTTCGATGATGACCCCTTTATTCTTTAGCTCATTACGGATTTGATCCGCTAAGGCCCAATTTTTCTCTCTTTTAGCCTGGGAACGACGGGCGATAAAATCCTCGATTTCTGCCGGGCTCAGTGCGTTATTTGATGGATTGGCCTCATCCGCGGCCAAGTTTATTCCCATAACCCCGCCCAAAGTGGTTAACAGGGACAGTGCTTCGGTGATGAAGGCCTTGACGGCAGTGGTAGGCCGAAAACCGGGGCTTTGGACCCAACGATTCACATCCCGGACCAGTTCATAAAGACTGGCCAGAGCTTGCGGGGTATTGAAATCATCCTCCATGGCCGCGATAAAATCCGGCTCCGTTTGGGCGATTTTTGCTTTGATCGTTTCAAATTCACTATCATTAACAACTTCACCCGAAGTTTCGGCCTTCAACAGATAATTCCAGTTGAAAACAGCAGTTTCCAGACGCTCCAGCCCTTTGGCGGCCGCATTCAATTCTTCTTCCCCAAAATTAATGGGATTGCGATAATGGGTACCCAACAGCCAAAAACGAACCACTTTCGGTGAGAATTGATCCCGGACATCCCGAATGGTGGAGAAATTCCCCATGGATTTTCCCATCCGCTCACCACTAACGGTAACAAATGCGTTATGAACCCAATATTTGACGAAGGGATTCCCGGAGTAGCCTTCTGATTGGGCGATTTCATTCTCGTGATGCGGAAAAACCAGATCCTCCCCGCCACCGTGCATATCAAACCCATCTCCCAAATACTTTAGAGACATGGCCGAGCATTCGATATGCCAACCGGGACGTCCCGGACCCCAAGGAGAGTCCCAGCTAATCTCGCCCGGTTTGGCTGCTTTCCAAAGCGCGAAGTCCATGGGATCCTGTTTTGTTTCGTTAATCTCCACCCTGGCCCCGGCTTTAAGTTCATCCAATGCCCGGCCCGATAATTTTCCGTAATCGTTAAACCTGGAGACGGAAAAATAAACATCTCCATGAATGCAATAAGCATATCCTTTTTCAATTAACACCTTCACCATGGCAATGATATCCTGAATATGTTCCGAGACTTTTGGATATATATCCGCCGGAAGGACTCCCAGAGCGTTTAAATCCTCTTTATAGATTTCAGCGTATTCAGCGGCCAATTCCAGGGGTGAGCATTTCAATTGAGCGGCCCGGTTAATGATCTTGTCATCCACATCGGTAAAGTTTTGAATATAAGTTACTTGATAACCCCGGTATTTTAGAAAACGGCGTACACAGTCCCAAAATACCGGCGGTCGGGAATTACCGATATGGGCGTAATTATAAGGAGTTATCCCGCAAGCGTAAATACTCACCTTTCCGGTCTCCCGAGGTATAAATTCTTCCTTTTTCCGGTTTAAGGTATTATAAACTCTGAGTGCCAATTTTATCGCTCCTTTTTATTCGTAAGCTCCGTAATCCATGCTTTAAGTTCCACATTCTTTGCCGCAGCACATCCATCCAAACCGCACCCGGTCCGCAATCTTATTATGTTCCGGATCAACGCGACAATTCCCCCCGCCCCTTACGCTCCGATATATAAGACTCCTACTCGTTAATCATAAACAATCCCGTACTTAAGTACTTTTCACCACGATCCGGGAAGATGGTCACGATAGTTCCGGCGTCAATTTCACGGGCAATCTCCAAGGCGGCGAACATGGCGGCGCCGCTGCTCATGCCCACTAAAATCCCTTCCTGTTTCACGATCTCCCGGGCCAGATCAAAAGCAATTTGGGTTTCCACCATAATTGTTTCGTCGATCCGCGACGGATCGTAAATCGCCGGAACGATGGCCTCCTCCATATTCTTCAAGCCTTGAATGTAATGGCCTTTCACCGGATGGGCGGATACGATCCGGATATTCGGATTCTTTTCCTTGAGATATTTGCTGACACCCATAATGGTCCCCGAAGTGCCCAGGGCGGAAACAAAATAATTCAGGCGGCCGCCCGTCTGTTCCCAGATTTCTTCCGCCGTGGTTTTATAATGGGCCAGTTTATTGAACTCATTGGAAAACTGGTCGGGCATGAAATATTTATCCGGATCTTGTTTCACTAATTCCCGGGCTTTCAAGATAGCGCCATCCGTTCCCAAATTGGCATCGGTAAGCGTGACTCTGGCGCCGAAGGCTTGGATCATTTTTCGCCGCTCGATGGAAACCGCTTCACTCATTACAATTTCCACCGGGTACCCTTTCACCGCCCCAATCATGGCCAACCCAATTCCAGTATTCCCGGAAGTCGGTTCAATAATGGTTTTTCGCTTAACCAGTTTCCCCTCCGCTTCCGCCTGTTCGATCATTTTCAAGGCAATCCGGTCCTTGATGCTCCCCGTGGGATTATAGCCCTCAAGTTTGGCATAAATAGAAATGTTAGGATTTTGATATAAATGATTAATTTTAACTAACGGAGTATTGCCGATGGTTTCTAAAATATCACTATGCATAACATATCCCTCCAAAGACTTTTCGTCCTTTTCAATCATCCCGAATTGACCGCAACTTCAAAAAATCATTCGGAACAGTTGCTAAAAAAGTTAACCATTTTTAAATAATTATATTATATGTCGGCGCGCCGGAATCGACTTATCCAAAATTGCATTCAAATAAATTCTAATTGAAGCAAATTTGTCTTTTTTGCCAAGTTGCATTATGATTAATTAATCCATATAAAAAACCTCCATCTCTGTTAGAGACGAAGGTTAATTCGCGGTTCCACTCTGTTTGGATCAAAGATCCCACTTTGGCGCGTAAACGCGCCAAGCGATAACGGGCTTAACCGGGTTAAACTACTCTTTAATAGCAAATCAAGAATCGGTTTGCTTAAATTTAGCCCAACCACTCAGGGGTGCAAGTTTCCGGCATCGGTTAGGCAGTTTCACCAGTCCTGCCCTCTCTAAAACGTCAAAACCGGGATTTAATTCCCCATCAACGATTTCCTATTATATCCATAATACGGCATGATTGGTATCAAACCTTGGGATGAACCATCCTTGGAAAAGCCGCTGAACCAATTTTTCCGATGAAAGTTAATTTTTTAAGGAAAACTAGATATTTATTTCACTTTATTATATCGGATGGAATACCCACATGTCAATAATACTTATTGGGACGGTGAAGTGAAGACCCGGCCGACAAATGAAAATAACTGCTTAAACAGGGATTGCAGGAAGGCGATAATTTTGGACATAAAGGACTGTGGGGCCGGAGACGGTTTCGTTTCTTGCGCCTGCCGGTAATTCTTTAATTGGGACTGCAGCTTGGCCAGGTTCAGGTTCAAACCTTCGATTTTCAATAATAGATCGGCCAGCCGCGTTTGATCTTCATTGGCTATTTTCAGGTTTTGTTCCCGGGCCGTCTGTTGAATGATCTTGATCACTTCGGGTTTTGTATTTGTCCGGCCAGTAATGACCCGCTCCTTAACCCGTTCCATGAAAAGAGCGCTTTGTTCCTTGCCGGACTTTTCTCCCAAAGCGCTGGTTTCGATCATCTCCTGGGCCGCGATCCGTTTGGCAAACGCCGATAAGGACTGATGCGTCAGTTCTTCGAAACATTTATAGATCCCGGTTAAAGCAGCGGTTCCCGAAACCGGGCGCGGGGCCGTGGCAAAAACCTTGGCATCGGCTACTCCGGAAGTAGCCAGGGCATTGGCCAGGATATGCGGTGTAATATAAGTAAGATTCTTGGTCTGAACCTTAATCCCCTCTCCCCCGGTTAATTTCTCAACATAAACCGAGGAAATGGCTTGTGTGCCAATCTGTTCATCCGGTACCAGGCCTTTGAGCAGGCTCCATTCTTCTTCGTTGGTAACCTTTAAACTCTTAATCTGGCCCGGCTGTAAATCCTGGGGCAGTGGGAAATCCCGAAAAACAACAATCTGTTCTTCCGGGGTCAGGTCGCTACCGTAGGAGACCACCCGGCCGGTTTGAGCCAAGAGGAGGCTTGGAATAAGGATGACTAGAAGAAAAACAAGATATATTCTTTGCATAATATGCTGCTTCCTTTCCGAATTGATGGAAACCTTACTGGGTTGGTTTTCGTTCAAAAACTTGTTTGACAACAATTTAATACTATTATATCCTTGCTTTTGGCTGCTAATTCCGGTCGTAATATTTTCATATTTTAAATTGGCACCCGTACCAGGCAAACCACAAAATAAGGGGCTGTCCCAAAAGGAATCTTTAATGATAAAAATATACAATATATAATGGTTTGCTTTGTCAAGGACTGCTATATATTGTATATTTTATCGATTTTAAAGTTCTTTTTAGACAGCCTCCGAATATGTCTAATATCCACTTAAAACCGGCCGGATTTCGATTTTTAACCGATCATTTAAGGTTAAACACCGTAAATTAAAACCCCGTTATAATAAAGTGTGATCCGGTTCCACTCGGTATAAACTGTTTTTGAGGGATCAAACGAATAATCATTGGTTTCATTATACGTTTGACTCCAATCCACAGGACTTACCCGGATTTGGACTTCGCCACTGTCATTGCCGCCACCAAAAACAATCCCGGCCGCACTGGTAAATCCAACCTCCAGATAAGCATCTGCTCCGGGTCGGGCTGTATTTAGCGTCACAAAACTGCAAGTGATATTATTACTGCCTTTCGTCGCGTAATCCACCCAATAGTTCTGAGTTTGGATACCATCCCGTGTGTACCAGTATCGGATCTTCAATCCGCTCAAAGGAATGTCACTGCTACTGTTGTTTACAACAATAAAATTCGGTTTAATCTCGTTATTGCCGGGGGTTGGATCCAAACACCGATACTTTACCAACAGGTTAGGGATCTTTGGTGGAGTATTATCAACCGGCGGTTCCGTACCATAAACCAAGACGCCGTTCAGATAAACGGTAATTTTATTCCAATATCCATAATTCACTTGGGAGGGGCCATAAGAATAATCGTCGGCCTCATTATAATTACTCCAATCACTTTTATTGAAACGGACTTGAATTTCACCGGTATCCTGGTTACCAGGCAGGTTTCCCGCTGTCCCGGTAAAACCAATCTCCAAGTATGAATCCGCCCCAACCCGCTTTTTATCAATTTTAGAAAATTTTCCAATAATATTGGCATTGCCAAGTCCGGCGAAATCCACGCAGAATTGCTGGTCCTGGCCGCCTTCGGAGGTGTACCAGTAGCGAATCTTGACATCTTTCAATGAAACGGGGGCATTGCCACGGTTGGCCAGAATCAAGTGCGGTTTTATTTGGTTGTCCTGACCGGTGCCACCATCGCCATTTTTATATTTTAAGTAAAGTTGGCTGGAAGAGCTCCCAACGGGTGCTCCACTCGCTGTTACCGGATTGATCACAAACCATATCATACAACGGTCACTATCGCCCTGTCCTTCACTATATAACCGTTCACCGGCATTACCGCTTACATCCCCGGTGATTGTATTGTCCGACATATGATAGACCAGATCCAGGTATCTTTTGCCACCGGCAGGATTGATATCACAGTGATCATCATCTCCGGGGTCCGAATCCCACAGTTCGATCCGGATGGGAATATCCGTGCCATCCTTATTGACTTCCGTGAAAAACTTCCAATCGGGTAAAATATGGTCCTCATTGCTGATATCCCCGGTAGCCGGGAATTGATAGCCGTTAATCGTCACTTTTCCGTAAAAATCCGCCCATACGCTTTCATGATAAAACAGGCCGCCGATTTCCGAGTCCACTTTATCTTTGGTACAAGCCTCCAAAATGGTCACTTCGATTTGGGCGGGAATCGGTTTTAAAAACTTGGCCTTAAGGTTAACCTCCGCTTGGAGATCATCATCATTCCCCGGGCTGCGCACGATATAACCATCGTGAATATTGTACGATATGTCACAGCCATTGGGCAGACCGGTCATTTCCCCGGTGGCGGGGTTCATGGTAAATGTCAGATCAAACCGGCTATTGTCCGGAGAGATATCCATAGTTTCGTCCTTATGATTGGTTGGATCACTTTCGAACATTTCCACCTTAATTTCGACCGGATCATTGTTCCATAACGGTTTGATAACTCCCCAATTGGTACAAGGTTCACTTTCATCCGTATATTCTGACTCGGAGTACTGAATGCCGTTGATGGTCCACAGGCCCCAATAATCACTGGTACCACCCCACTCTTCATCATTCAAATTGAAATCGAACCAATCCGCGCCGTCAAGGTCTCTTACCTTGGGGATACTCAAACGAAGCCATTTTACGTTATAGTTATCTTTGAAGGAATTCGCTAACGTTGTTATGGCATCCGTAATAACCGGACCCAAAACCGGATCCGAATCCAGATAAGGTATTTCTGTATTACTGATATCCACAGCCGTAACCTGAACGGTTTTATGAAAATCCTGTTTATTCCCGGCCAAAGCCTCCGCCAAATGATCGACACTTTGCACCCGATGAACATTGTTGGTATCTTTGGCTTGAATTAGCCCGATTGCAATCAGGGAACAATTTCAAACCAATCAATCCCCAAATACGGGAAGTGATCCACCTGTTCAGTAAAACCAAATCCGGGCACATTGGGCATGTTATCAACCGCCACTTCAAATTCCGTTAAGAAGTTGTACCAGTTAATGACCCATCTTTGCTTCCAGCATTTAGCCGCAGTCATCATCCAGCGGATAGTCCCTTCATCCACCGCTGGTTAAAGTGGCAAGATGGGTTTTCCCCTCGGGACGTATAAAGTCATATGTTTTTAAGCGACTCCAAAACCCTGGACTGTTAAAATCCTGGCAGACCCATTTTTCGATTAATTTAATCCATTCCAGCGTCCCCCGGTATGCAATGCGGTAACTTCCATCAAAATACGGTGTTCCTGCATAATCTTTGCAGGAAGAATTATGATCCGGAGTCGGGACATAGTCATTGCCATTGGTATAAAAGCCATAGGTATTTTTAGGTATGGGCAATTGTTTATAATTGTTAACGGCAACCTCCAGTTTATCCGGATAATCCTTTATAACGTCAAAATAAGTGGCATCTTCCTGATTTGTATAGGTGGGCAAATCCAACTCCGTCCAATTGGAATGGGCATAAAAATCATTCAGAATATGAATCGTTATTCCCATAATCATCAATAACCCCATTGGGTCGTTCCGGTTTACTTTTTCCCGCACCGCATGATAGGTGTTGGCAATTAACCGTTGCCAGTATTTTTTAATTAAATCCTGATCATTATTGGGATCATAATAGAGTTGATCAAAATGCAAACATTCCACCAGCACTTTTGATTTTTCGCAAAATGTGTCATCAATTAAATACTCCGTACTCTCTTCTTGAAAAATATCCACATAGGAATTGGCAGCCAAGGCGATTGAATATGCGTCCCAGTCAAATCCCTCTTTAATCATCGCTTCCCGAATTAAATCGTAATGGTAGCCCATATTATAGGCCATAACACGATTCGAAAATAATATGAGACCGCTTAAAATCAAAAGATTTACCAAAAATAATTTAAAAAGCTTACTCAATTTCATAATAACACCTCCTACAGATTTCACCGATAATTTCAAAATGGGCAGATTTGGATTGGCGACCTCCTTTCAAAATACCATGATCTGGGTGGAAATAAAAAAATCGGTTAACATATAATTTAACCGAATCGTAGCCCTTAATAAATATACTTTTAGTATATATTTTAGATCCACTTGGCGGGCTTTCAATTATTGTTTGTCCCACCATAAATAACCCGATTGAATAACAAAAAACGGGAGCCGTTTTGAATCACTCCCGTTCCCATCGCAATCAAAGGTTGTAGTGCGCCGCCAATCACGATAATTTCTGTAACAGCCCTCCCAGAATATTTGATTCCTGTTCACATACCATCATCTTTTTTTCAATGGAATCCGATATCGGATGTCCTTTCGACTTTTTCAGCTTATACGCCTGGGAGACTTCCGTTAATAAAACCAACTTTGATAAGATAAGGTGCTCCAACACCTTGCGTTCATCATTATTTAAAACCATTGGCCTAAACACCCCGTCAATCATCGATTATATTGATTAAAACCTTAAAATTGCCCATAAATATAAGAGTAAAAATGGCTTACCACTATTTTCCGAATATCGATTCAATTATAATATATCTCCTCCAGGTCTCATGTCGAATTTTGCCGTTTTTTATGTTAACATTTGGTGATCTTTCCAGTGCGTCATGATATCGAAAATCATCTCAATATAAAGTCCTTAAAGATTTTGAGGATAGTAACCGATTTCCAGGGATCGAAAAAAATATCGGCATCATGTCGAAAAATGCCGAAATTTAACGAAAAGGTTTTTAGATTTTAATCCATTCTTAAGCAATGTTGAACCAAAATATTCGAAATCAATTAATAACATATTCGTTTTTCACTCTGCTTTGAATCTGGATTTATTTTATTTGAGCTGTGGAATCCTTGTTCTACTTGCTTAAACTTTCCAAATAAGCCTTGGTAAAGACAAAATTATCGATCTTGTGTACAGAAATGTTTTTAACTTCCGCCAGCGATTTGTGGCCTTTTTCAAATTCATCAATAAACAAGGCTTTGATCCACAAGTACTTCCCTTCAATTTGAGTATATTTTAAATAGTAGGCGGTCTGCATTAACGTCCCACTTAATGAATAACTCTGGATTTTAAGTGGTAGCAAGTTATTTTTTTGGACCCAATAAACCTGTGTAGGGTAGGATACGTCATCGATCTTGGCGGTGACTTCGAATTGATAGACCGGAATCTCTCCCAATTTGGTTTCGATGATCTTATCATTCCCGGCATTATCGTTCACTGGTTGGTACATCTCGGTCAATTTTTTGTATTCAAAATCCTGACCCTTGGAATCGGACCCGGCAATATTTTCATCACGGTTGATATGTTGAAAGGTCCGGGTATTGCGCCGGTACATCCAAAAATTATCGCCCTGTTTCAAGTAACCATTCCCTTTTTCAACTTCCGGGGCGGTCATAACGATCAAAAACGAGCGGTCGGAATCCCGGCGATAATAAATGGATTCATATACCTTGGTTCCCTCTTTAGCTTTTTGTTGGGTGATCACCAATTTAGCGGTGCCCTCGCTCTTTAATTCCATGATAAATTCCAGCTCTTTTAGGATATCATTCACTTTCGGCGCCGCGAAAAGCGTATTTGGCAAGACGAATAATAATAATAAAACGAAACAAATCAGTCCTTTTTTATTCATTAACGATAACCCCTATCTATAAATTTATTCATAATGCCGTAAAGACTCAACCGCTTTGAGATCAGCCGCCCGTTTCGCCGGGAAATAAGCTGTTATTCCGGTGATAAGTAAAATTAGGAAAAAATTACCCAATATTGCTAATGGATTTAATTTAAAGAACAAATGCCTGTCTTTAAGAACTATACTCAAATCATTACTGGCTTCAAATTGAATCAAACTTAAAATTTGGATCATGATGATTCCGGCTATAATTCCCACGACACAAGCAATTACCGTAAGTAATAAAACCTCCATGACAAATTCATTTCGAATATCGGTTTTCTGCATCCCAATTGCCCTTACAGTACCAATTTCACGGGTTCTTTCCTTAATGGTCATTCGGAGAGTATTGACGACACCGATCAGGATAATAAAAAACAGCACCAAAATGGCAACCATAGTAATCGAATTTAACACGGTTTCGATTTTTAATAAAAAGCTGGCGCCCTCATACATGGTGATAACATCTATTTTGGTTTGATCCGACTTGACAAGTTCTTCATCACTGTATTTTTGTTGTAATACATCAAAGTTCGGGCTTCGCGGTAACAGTTTCCACTCAGTCGCAAACAGCGGATACAAGGGATCATTTTTCCCAATATATTCCCAATCGTTTTGAGCGGGCAAAAACAGATCATAAACATCATAGATTTTTTCCCCGTTCAATAAAACAACGTCACCGCCCAACTTGGTTTTTGAATCGTAAATTGCACTAACTTTGAAGACTTCTTCATGGAATCCCCGGAATTTTGAGGGATATTGATAACGAAACTCATCACCCACATTTAAATGAGATTTTTGGGCCAATTGTTGGGAGAGCATTACACCCTCTTTGGAAAAAGCTTTTTCTTGATTTCCTTGAATGATCCGGATATTATTCCGTAACATCTTCTTGGCCCAATCATCATTTTTAAAGGCTAAAACCCGGCATTCCTGATGATTTATCTTCCCGACGATTGTTATAAGCTCCGGTTTTAATTTAGGCCATAAAATTTTGGCGTATTTTTTGGCGTTTACTTTGGGATTCTTTAAGGATAACTGCAAACTAGCCGATTCCCAGGGTTTATATCCAAGCAATTTCTTAACCCGGCTTCCATCCATAAATAAAACATTAAGCATAGTTGAATTTTTAGCATTGGCAATAGCTATCACATTTAGTTTGGCGGTATTAATTTGGCCGGTTACCATGGGAACCCGTACCCGGATTTCGTCATGTAGTTTTACATTCAACGATATTGCTCTTTGCCGTGAAATAATGACCGGGTATTCAATCTGTTCATTGAAAAAATCGTTAAAATCACCTTCATCCAAAGTAAAAAAGTCGCCAATTGTACGTAAAACAAATTCTCTTCCATTTTCGTACATTACGCCAACGATCATAATATTATCCGTTTCACCATTACCAATAGCCCGTCCGGGCATTTGCAAATTTTCCGCAATATTGATTAAATCGCCTTGATTAATATTCTCTTTAACAATTTTTAGGATTCGCGCTTTATCGCGAATCATGGTACAATCTCTGCTTCCCGGAGTGCCGTCTCCCGTGGTGCTTTGAATGACCAAATGTCCAAACGCATAGGAAATAATATCATTAATGAAAACATCCACCATTCCATAGGAGAACGAATTGGCAATAACAAAGATCATCATTCCAAAGGCGATTCCAATACCTAAAAATAAGTTTCTCCTCTTTTGGCGGAATAGATTCCGTAAACTTAAACGCAATATTAAGCCCATATTTTCACCCCTAAAGTTACTCTTTCACCATCGCATCCAACGGAACAATTTTCCCGACCACTCGTAACGGATATAAGACTGACAAGAATGTGACGACTCCCAATTCAATAATTCCAATAAACAAATCGTTTAGAGTAAATAACGGGCTTAATCGGTCACCACCATATATCAACTGGAGTACCTCGTTGGTCGTGGTAATATGAGCCGCTTGGATCAAATAAATGATGAATAGTCCAATTATGATTCCGATGCCGCCGAAGAAAAACGAAAGAATTCCCGTTTCATAAACAAACATTTTGCGTAAAAATCCCTTACGGGCTCCAATGGCTCTCATCATCCCAATCTCCGAAATCCGTTCAATTGCCGCCATACTTAATGTATTCATGATAATGATCATGGCCACAAAAAATATAAACATAATAAAAACATTCAAAGCGACCTTATACATTACCGCCATACTGCCAATGGTTCCTATCGCGTTTTTCCAACCGATAGCCCGAATCGGTAAATGATTTTTTTTGAATATATCATTTAATCGTTGTAACGCGGCCGTCTGTGATATACCGGGCTTAAGTGTCAGAAAGACCAAATTATAAGATCCGGCATCAGGATTGTATTTGGAGACTGTTTTGTTGGTCTTTGCCTGAACATCCTGAATTGAAAGACTCTGATCGGATATAGCAGTGTCCTCCAAAACATTTCCCGAATGAAAAAGCTGATCCAGATTTTCACTTTCTAATAAATTTTGGGTATCCCTGGGGATTTTAACCTTGGCGTCCGCTCCGGTTACAAAGTTATGCGCTTCCCGGAAAGACTCAATATCCACAATACAATACGAACCCCAAACTTTATTTAACGATTTATATTGAATGACGCCAGTTATGGGTACTCTGATATCCATTGTCGAATTTGTAGTACTGGCTCCCATAATCACCAAATCACTTTGTTGATTGATTAGATCTAAATTCTTCCTAGCCTTGGCAGGCAATTTTTGGGGGTTCAATGCCACCCCTTCCGGTACGATCCAAAATTTTAATAAGTTATAGAACTGTTTGCGGGCTTCCTCGGATACCATTATCCCCCGTTCACCGGGTTTTAACATTCTCCCTTCGGTAATTGTAAAACTATCCGGAAACATTTTACGGTATTCCGTGATATCGACTCCCAGGAGCATAACGCCCCCCATTTTAGACTCCGAATTTAATATAAACGCATAACCGGCAGTTGCAGGCAAAAATTTCTGAATACCGGCTTCCCGGTTAATCGTGTTCTTGATTTCAACAAAATTTTCAATCACCCGTAAGGGTTTCCCGCTTTCCGTATCAAATAAAACATTATCTTTCGCCTGTTTATCAGAGACAACCACAATATCCCCGGTAAACAAATGGACGATATTCTGGGATAATCCCTCTTCCATGCCAGAGATCATGCCGTTGCCAACCGTCATCAATACCGCACCAAAACAAAGAATCACTCCGATCACTACACTTTTCCCTTTATGCCGCCAGAGATTTCGCCATGCAATCTTGAATCCTAAACCCATATTCATTCCTCCTATCCCGCGATCAAACCATCTTTAATTTTTATGACTTTTTTAGCGTATTTGAGCACATCGGGATCATGGGTAGAAAAAATGAAAGTCATTTTTTCTTGTTCATTTAATTTGCGCATCAACTGTAAAATCGATTCACTGGTTTCCGAGTCCAGGTTGGCGGTGGGTTCATCGGCCAACACGATGTCCGGGTTGGTGACCAAAGCCCTGGCAATCGCCACTCTCTGGCGCTGCCCCCCGGACAACTCCGCCGGTTTATGCTCGATATAATCAATGAGTCCAACTGCCCGGATTAATTTTTCCACTTTGGAGTCGATCTCCGTTTTTTGATAGCGTTTCATCAGCAGCAAAGAAAACTCCACATTTTCGCGGACATTGAGTACCGGAATCAAATTAAAAGTCTGAAAAATAAATCCAATCTTATGGAGCCGCAACTCGGTAATCTTCTTATCATTTAGTGTGGTAACTACCTCTCCTTGGATCTTCACACTGCCATTCGTCGGTATATCGATACAGCCAATGATATTGAGCAGGGTTGTCTTTCCGCTTCCCGAAGGCCCGATAATGGATATCAGCGTCCCCTCCTCCACGGCCAGATCAACTCCCCGTAACGCATGTACCGTGGTTTTTCCCAGTGGGTAATCTTTTTTTACTCCCTGAATTTCAATTACATTCATCGCTTCGGCCCCTCTCATAAAATTGACAAACCGCGGCGGCTATCACCAGTACAATATGAATTCTCATCATTGGTACAGTTCTATTATTAAAACGAAGCCGGATTATTTATTATTTAAAATAAATTAAAATAATTGTTTAAAATTTAGAATCAAATAAGTTAATTGCCGGATTCAGATTAAAATTCCTATGGCTTGCCGTAATCTTTTTAAATCATTCCAAACCTCTAACAGTCAATCGTTCTTTCATCCATATCCACCTCAATTTAAAGCATTGTTGGTATTTAAATCGATATTTTCTATTGAATCGTCTTGAAACTTATTTTATACCTCCACATTTTGGGAACTTCCATGATCCAGTTCGACTGAGTCACTTTCTAAATATCCTCTGAAATATTTATTCGTGGCAGCGAAAATCGCTAATAAAAATGTGAAGAACCCACAAATAGCAAATATTAGTGTAACATTTTTGCCACTTATATCCGCGGCAATTCCAGCCATTGCCATCGAAATCGGTATAATAGCAGTCGCTATCGTATTTAATAAACCAAAAATTCTACCCCGCATATCCGATGGAGTAGTCAACTGAAGCTGCGTCACGTTTAGGATATTTACCATACCGTTTAAAAGGCCTAAAAACATGGATAGAAACATTGCGATAATAATTGAATGAATAAATCCGAGTAAAATTAAGATGATGGCGTGGCCAAATACGACGAAAACCATCACATACATCCTGGTTTTTGGTATTAATTTAACAATGCCTATAATAATATAGCCCAGAATTGCACCAATACCAAAAATAGCCATAAAATATCCATACCAGTCGGTGGTCAACTTTAAAAAATCTTCCACATAAAAAGCTAATAAAACAATAAGGGGCGTAAATAAAAAATTGATACCCATCCAGACGAAGTACAACACTTTTAATCCTTTATTTTGTTTGATATAGTGAAAACTTTCAATAACATCATTTTTCAAATCAGCCCATATCTCTTTAAATTTCCTTGTTTGATTATTTGATGTTATTTTTTGGGGAATTTTAATAAAGACTTCACCAAATGAGGCAACCATAAAACTTATTCCAGCAAACAAAAAAAGCAATGGCGCTCCAAAGAATCGAAATAGAACACCACCGGTCCCTTGACCTAGAATTGTGGCAAATTGAATCGAAAACTGGTGAAATGAATTAGCGCTTGTAGTTTTTTCAGAAGGAACGATATCTGGAATCGCAGCGCTAATGGTAGGCCGGAAAAATGTAGCTAATATAGACATAATGGTGGATACAACAAACAGTAAGATTAACAGCAACTCTGTCTGGCTGGGAAATACCAACATGATAATTGCTAGAAATACTAAAAATAACCCGCTTAGTGAATCGGTGATAATAATGATTGCCTTTCGTGAATATCTGTCGGCAAAAGCGCCCGCGAGAGGGCCTAAGATTATTGTGGGCAACGCCGAAACTATCATTATTAACGCCACCAGTGATGCTGAATCGGTAACGTGTTTAATCCAAAACATTAGTCCAATCGAAAAAGCCTGATTGCCAAGTTGACTGATCAACTGTCCTTGCCAAAGCAGAAAGAAATTCTTATTAAATAGTTTCGTAGGTAATTGCATTAGATGACCTCCGTAATTTTATTAGTTTCTTATGACTGAATCAAATCAACTACAACCGGCTGGAAGCCGGTGGGTTCTTTGGCCGACTGAAAGTCGGCTAAAGAACCGGGAAACAAACCCGAGAACATCAATTAAGCTGAAGCCAAGGTTTGTCTCCCGTAGTTGAGACAATCATACAAAGATATTCTTTATTTCATCAAAAATTTCAAAAGTATCACTATTAAACGAATTCTGGTCCATTTTTTCCTGGTTGATATGTATAATAAAATCAACATCCCGGTACCGGTAAAGTATATTTTGAAATCCCAATCCATTTCCCTCATGGCCTTGGATACCGTTAATGTTAAAAATGCCCAAACCCATCTTTATTTGATTATTACCGGGAAAATAATCGGAAATATCGATATAATCAAACATCACTTGATTATTCTTCAACAGCTTCCCATTAATATATGCATCCAGCCATATTAACAGATCTTCAGCGTTGGAAATCATTCCCCCACCGGCCCAAAAGGCGAATAAGCCGAAGGTTGTCATATCCTTCTTTTCTTTGTAGGTGTAACAATGGCTTAAATTGTTCAAATCAGGTGTAACGTCAATTAGCCTTGTATGGGAAAGCCCTAACTTATCACAAATTCTGACTTGAATATTATCCTTTAAACTTATTTTAGTTAGGTTTTCAATGATTATACCTAGCAAAATATAACCGGTGCTGGAATAAAGCCAATAACCCTCATTTGGTGAAAAATCATTTGGAGTCGCGAGCATTCCGTAGACTAATAACTCTTCAGGTTTCCACAATTTACTGCTATCTGTAAATATCACATTTTGGAAATCAGGATTTTTAACAAAATCCGAAATACCATTTGTATGGTTTAATAACTGACGGATCTGGATCCCGGCCAGATTGTGATCTGGATACTTAAAAACTAATGTTTCAGGCAAATAGGCCGTGATTGGGTCGTCTAACTTGAGTAGGCCTTCTTCGACCAACTGTAAGATAACCGTGGTAATAAAAGTTTTAGTGATACTACCGATTTTAAAACAAGTGTCTCTATTCATTGCAATATTATTATGAATATTCGCCTTACCCAGAACAAAAATCCGCGGTTTTTCATTCACCGGCTGGATACCTACAATCATACCCGGAGCGTCATATTTACACAAATAAGACTGTAATTGATTTTTCAGATCATAATTATTTATTTGCCCCGTTAGATCTCCAGCAGCCATAATCGTTTTTTGCTCTGATGGGTTTAAATTTGAGGAAATCAGTTCAGTCTCCGGTTTCGGCAGGCTATGTTCAATGATCTTTACCAAATAACGGCGGTATTGACCGGCAACCTCAGCAATTGTTTCCCGCCGGTATTGATGCCGGTTATAGCCGAAATTAATCGCCAGCTTCTTCCTGATTATAATTCCATTAATATCCAACTTGTATGATCGTTCTGTTTCCGGACTAACTGCGATTCCGCTGGAAATGTCCGCTATTTGGATATCGCCGGCTTGACCGGTCTCTTGTCCGAATTCCCCTAAATAATTGAAACTAATTTCTGGTTTTTTGTTAAAAACCAATTCTGGCCTTTTTTCTTCCGTAGTCAAGTATTTGAGGATCCCGTAACCAATTCCCCGGCTCGGAATCCGCCGCAATGATTCTTTAACGGATTTTATGGTATGGGATAGATCCTTTGTTTCTTTTAGGTCCAATATCACCGGATACATTGAAGTGAACCATCCCACGGTCCTGGTGATATCCGTATCTTCCAATATTTGCTCTCTTCCATGCCCTTCCAGATTCAATAGTACTTTGTTTGCTCCCGTCCATCCCTTGATAGAAAGCCCTAACGCAGTCAATAATATATCATTGATTTCCGTGTTATAGGCCCGGTTGACTTGCTTGAACAGTTTCCCGGTCTCCTCCTCCGTCAACTCAATCTGCAAGCTTTCACTATCTTTGATCCTATTGACGGTAGCGATTTTATCCATCGGTAATTCAAGGGTTTCTTCTTTTTCTAGTTTTTCCCAATAAAACATTTCCTGAAGCAATTCTTGGTTGGTTGCATATTCCCTTAACCGGGATGCCCAGTCTTTAAAGGAAGATGACTTGCTTTGAAATCTAATTCTTTCTCCACGTAATGCTTGTCCATATCCCATCGTAAAATCTTCCAGTAAAATTCGCCAGGATACTCCATCCACTATCAGATGATGAATCACAATACCTAAATAGCCCCCTTCACCGGTTTTAAACAGCTTCAATTGTACCAAAGGACCTTTCGCAAGGTCGATATTTTGATGGAGTTTATTCATCTCTTCTTCTATGCATTCTTTAAATGCCGGTTCCCCGGTTAAATCGGTTTCCTCGATTGCAAATAATTCCCCTTCGCCTAGCCCACGGATATATTGGCTTACCTTATTCTCACCGGTCCGGTAAATTGTCCTTAACGCATCATGATGTTCCAATATCTTTGCAAATACTTCCTTGACCGAACTATAGTCAAACTCATTTCGGTTGTATAGTACCACCGCTTGATTAAAATGGTGCGGATTGGCCATTTTTTGTTCAAAAAACCATTCTTGAATAGGGGTGAGTTCGACTTCTCCAGTAACAATACCCTGCTCAATCTCATCACCCCGCTCCTGATGGACTTGGTGTTTTATTTCTTTAATGGTATGATATATAAACAAGTCTTTTATTTTTAGTTTTAATTGATGTTTCTTTAGCCGGGCGATGATTTGAATCGCTTTAATGGAGTCGCCGCCCAACTCAAAGAAATCATCATTAATCCCTACCCGCTCGACTCCTAATACTTCCCTCCATACTTGCGCCAGTTGCGCTTCCATTTCATCCCCCGGTGCTTCATACTCAACTCCGGTTAAAATACTTCCATCGGGTTCCGGCAATGCCCTACGGTCGATTTTGCCGTTAGAAGTTAGTGGAAATTTCTCCAGTCGCAGAAAATAAGCCGGAATCATGTAATCGGGTAAATTACGGCCTAAAAATTCCCATAATTCGGCAATCGTTAATTCTCGGTCCGTTACAATATAAGCACAAAGGTATTTATTGCCGCCGGTATCCTCCTTGGCAATCACCAATACTTCTTTGATAGCCTCATGTTTTATCAGTTGATTTTCAATCTCGCCCAATTCCACTCGAAAACCCCGGATCTTGACCTGGTGGTCGATCCGTCCCAAATAAACCATTTCCCCGTTAGGCAAAAACATGGCCAAATCTCCGGATTTATAAAGTCGTTCATCCGGCTGATAAGGATTGGCGACAAACCTGGCGGCGGTTAATTCCGGCCGTTTTAAATAACCTCGTCCAACCCCGTCACCCCCAACACATAATTCCCCGGCTACTCCCACCGGCTGCAAACGCATTTGTTGATTCATGATATAGGCGGTCAAGGTAGGTATCGGTACCCCAATATTGCTAATATTCAAATCAATTTCATATTCGGTGATCTCCTTATATGTTACATGTACAGTTGTTTCAGTGATTCCGTACATATTTATCAGTTTGGTTTCAGAATATTTTTGGCGCCAATTTTTGAGCATCCCCGGTTTTAATGCTTCTCCGCCGAAAATCACATACCGAATCCTCAATTCCCGATCCGCAGTTTTCATCTCTTCATTGATTAAATTGTAAAAAGCTGAAGGAGTTTGGTTTAAAACGGTTACTTGCTCCCGTTTTAAGAGCATTAAAAATGCCTGAGGATCCCGGGCGGTGATTTTGGGAACAACAACTAGTTTACCTCCATATAATAATGCGCCGTACATTTCCCATACCGAAAAGTCAAATCCGTAAGAGTGAAACATGGTCCAAACATCCCGCTCGTTGAAATTAAATTGGATGCGATCATTAAACAGTAGCCGGACCACATTACGATGCTCGATCATCACTCCTTTGGGTTTACCGGTGGTTCCCGAAGTATATATAATATAAGCCAGATCCTGCGGTTTGTTAATAAGCTTTGGATTATCGTTTTGGCCATGATACAAGCTTTCATCCGTTAAATCGATGATCTCACCCGTAAACTGAAATTTATTACTTAATTGCGCTTGGGTTATTACCACAGTAGCTTCACTGTCTTTAAGCATAAAATTAACTCGTTCCGCCGGATAATCCGTATTAATCGGCAAATAGGCTCCACCCGCCTTCAAGATGGCTATAATCCCGATGACCATCTCTATTGACCGTTCGACCAAAATTCCCACGACATTATCCGGACTCACGCCTTTGCTTCGTAATCTTTGAGCCAATTGGTTCGCTTTACGGTTCAACTCCCGATAGGTCAATTTTTCAATTTCATATACTACCGCAATATTATCCGGAGTCCGTTCCGCTTGTTCTTCAAACAACTCCTGAATCGTTTTCTTCTTCGGATATTTGGCGGCAGTATCATTAAAGTCATGAACCAAGTGTTTCTTTTCAACAAGTGTTAGTATTTCAAGGTCTTTAATAATCAAGTCAACATTTTCAGTGACTTGTCGCACTATCTCCCGGATATGATTCCCAATTGACTCAACCATTGCCGGTTCGTATACCGCCCTATTATATGAAAACTTGATGATTAATTCTTCCCCCGGAAAAACGATTATATTAAAATTGTAATTGGTCCGTTCAAGTATCTCTACTTTTTCAATTTCCAACTTTAATTCCAGTTGTATTTGATTCCCTTTAAGCATCCCTTCCAACGGATAATTTTCAAATGATAAGATATGCCCGATCAATGCGCTTTTTAATTCCGTATTCGCCTGTATTTCCGCTAATGATAAATATGAATACCGTTCCGATAATAAAGCCTTTTCTTGCAAAGATTTTAACAATTCAGAGAATCTTACCGCAGGGTCGCAGCCTATTCTAACCGGAATCGCATTAATAAATAGCCCAACCATCTTTTCGACCCCCGCTATTTCAGGCGACCGGCCCGATACTATCAATCCAAATACCACATCATCCGTATTGTTATATCTTTGCAGCAACAATCCCCAGATAGCCTCAAATATAATATTTAACGTTACTTTCGCCTGCCTGGCTATGGTTTCTAATTGCTTGGTCAACGGCTTTCCGAGCTTAAAATACATTTCTTGTAATGAATAGTTTTGATTAAGGCTAAGGGTTCCATGAGGTAATTCCGTTTGGGTTTCAATCCCCTGCAAATATACTTTCCAGTATTGCCCGGCCTTTTCCCGGTCTTGTTTGATAAGCCATTTGATATACTCCCCGTAGGCCTTGGGCTCTTCAAGTCTGATGGGTACATTACTTATTAACGATTGATAGATCTGCCAGAACTCTTGATTGACTATCCCTAAACACCAACCATCCATAATAATATGATGAAAACTCCAAATCAACTCGTATCGGGTTTCTCCGAGCCACAATATGGAAATCCG
>JAEZJQ010000114.1 GCA_023436305.1 Bacillota bacterium | reverse complement strand
GGTCAGGTTTTGGGGTCGAACGGCCAAAAACCGGTTATGGCCAATGTTCAACTGGCTGATATCGGAGAGACCAATATTTCCGCTATCCAATCAATTCCGGCGGATTCGAAGGGCAAGTTTCGGGTTGAAATCAAAGCGCCGGGACTGTATAAACTGTTCATAAGCGCCGTTAATCATCAGCCGGTTGCCATTCCGTTAAATATCACCGCAACCGATCGCAAAATTGATGTAACGGTTACTTTGAGCCCTTACATTTACCGGAAAACAATCGATGCGGTAAAAATTACCGGCAGTTGGAATAACTATGATTATCGAAAAGCCGAAAACATGCAAAAACAAGCGGATGGAAGCTTTAGTTATGAAAGAGAAGTGTCCGATAGCGTGATTGGCTATCAATTGATCGGTGTGGTTGATGAACAAACCGTCAATGGCACAATGTCGGATTATCTAGAGTATGATAACAACGGCAATTATCGCTCCGTTCTGAAAGTAAATCCCGGTAAAATAACAATCAAATTTGATCCTGCCCAATTGACATCTGCAAACAATGATAATCGTTTACCCAAAATATCATTTGACAACAAGCATAAAGTCCTGGAAACGGTCTTTACAATTTCCAACCGGTTTAATCAACAATACAATGGATATCTAAACGCATTAAAGCAATATCGAAATACCCATCAGAGCGTAAAGGACTTTATGCTTGACAGTTCCGATCTATATAATTCTTTAATTGATACCCTAAAAAATATCCAAAATGAACCGATAGTACGCCAGTTTGCCGCAGTAACCTTAGTGCGCATGTTGAAAATGAATGTAAAAATGGACAAGATCACTCCCGCCGAAATTCTGCAAGTAGTTCCGGTCGATTCCCCATTATGGAGCGTGGAACCCTATACAGTGGTTATGTTGGGTCATTATATGAGCAGAGAACAAGCAAGTCTCTTACTCAAGGAATTTTACGAAAAAAATCCGGATCGCCGGGTGCGGGCCAGGGCGCTTTTAAATATGGCGATGGCGGCCAAAGATCGGAATGACAAAGAAAAAATAAAATCAATATATGATGAACTCAAAAACAAGTACGGGGATATTCGGGAAATCCAAAGTGAAATGGCAATGTTCGATCCCAATAAAAAAATTGCCCAAGGGAAACCGTTACCGGAATTTAAAGTAAAGCTTATCGATAGCGAAACGATGATTACCAATCAAAGTATGCTGGGAAAATACTACCTGATTGACTTTTGGGCGACCTGGTGCGGTGGATGCAAGGATGAGATGCCGTTTTTACATAAAGCATATGAAAGATTTAAAAACGATAATTTCGAAATACTGAGCCTTTCCGTGGATGAAAATCCGGAGGATGTCCGCGCCTTTCGTGACAAATGGCCGATGCCATGGCGTAATGCAGTTTTGGATGGGGGAATGATGGACCAGATTGCTCAAGATTTCGACATTCGGCGCTTACCGGCTCCGATATTGGTTGGGCCGGATGGAATAATTATTACCACCGATAATTTACGCGGAGAAAGTCTTGAAAAGACGTTAGAGATGTATTTGAAAAAGTAACCGGAAAAGATTAAGAGGCTCGGTGTAAGGGGGATATAGGGATGCGAAAGTTCTTCATTTTACTGATCACGGTATTTTTATTACTGGCCAGTTTACAACTGGTTCTCGGTGAAACTTCCAAGACTAATAAAGATAAGTTGGTATTGGAGCGATTATTAAAATTAAAGGAATTCACTGAGTTGCGAACGGAAAACAGCCGGACTTTTTTAGAAAAGGACGGCCGGAGGACCACTTATTTATCATAACAACCGTTGAATTATCAGGATGAGGATGGTAAGTTCCAGCCGATTGATACCACTCTGGCCTCGGATACGGTAACCAATGGTAAAAATACCGATAAACAGGCCAAGTTCCGGCATAAATCCTTAAAGAATACACTGCGGGCGAGATTCGCCGATGATTCCGATCAAGGATTGGTCCTGGAACATGGGAAAAACAGCATTCGGTTTAATATCAAACATAGAAATAAGCGCAAGGGGGCTATTAATAAGAATAAGATCCGGTATAAGGGTGTATTTGACAATTGTGACCTAGAGTATACCGTTTTACCAGGCATCATCAAGGATGAGTTAATCTTCTCGAAGCTACCGGCAACCCCGGTCATCAGTTACCAGGTCGATTTCGGCGGCTTAAAGCATAAACGCGGCAAAGACGGTACCATCGATCTGATCGGCGCTGACGGCAAAACAGCTTTTCAGCTGTTACCCTCGGTTATGTTTGAGAAGGGAAACAAGAAGTCGTTCAAACGGATTGATACCCGGTTCCACTGGGAGAAAGGCCAGTTGTACTGTGATCTGGTCCTGGATATGAAATGGCTGAAGGATAAAAAACGGAAATACCCTATCGTGGTCGATCCGACAGTTTTTAGCGGAGGTTCGGACTGGGGAAGATTCTTATTACATTGCCCGGAATCGAATGTAGAGATCGATGTTTCCATAGAAGCTCATGGGCCGGCATGGAAAGGCTGGTGGTTTACCACTTATGACAAATTAAACTGTTATTTCCGGGATTTACAGGATATCAAGAATCCCTATATATGGATTGAGGAACATACCGGAGATTTTTCTCCGAATGATTATAAAGCGAAGATACTCTCACAAGCAGGCCATGATTATGAATTGGTAGTCCACGGCGGCCATTCCGCCCTGCATGCTTTATTTGCAAATGAAGAATCCGATGGGAATGCCACGGGTTGGATCACTTATGGCAACCTGTTTCCAAATGAACTCAATGAAACTAACAAAAAAAATATGGAATCCTTTCCTACAACGATAGATAATGATGTAATTACCAAAACCGTAGAAGTAAAATACCCGCAAACGATACGTTTTAATTACGTTGAAGGGTTAAGTATCCTGCATAGTGGAAATTCCTTGCCGGTTAGCGGCGGATCACTTTATTTGAACTCGGATACTAAATATACAATTCAGTTGGCGCCGAAACAAAATGGGTCAACATCTAACCATTATACCGTGAGTATCGATTTCCCATATTTGACAACCGAATACGAAAGCCGGATTACGCTTGGGACTTATCCGGGGTATATTGACTCGACAATCAAGGTGCCGAAAAATAGCAATTTGTTATTGGAGTATGAAAACGAAAGAAGCGGCTCGGTTTCCGGTCAAAGGTTACCGGAGATAAAAGTTTTGGATTCATCGGGGACAGTGAAATATGAAAAAACACTGGATCTAATCACCTATCAAAAGATTTACGGCGGCGATATAGTCGGTTTGGAGCAAGAGAAACCATATCACTTAATTATTAGGCGTGGCCAAAATGGAGTCAATGGATGGGGTCAGATCAAATTAACTCCGTATATTCAACAAAACCAACAAACCAATATTCTTGTACCGGTGGTTTCCAATCTGACCCTTATCAATCAGGCTGGAACCCCGGTAAGCGGTTTTGCCCGGAGTGATTACAGGTTGCGGTTTGATTATACCGATCCAGAACCCAACTCACTAAAGGAATATATTTTATTGGTGAAAAAGAGCGGTTCTGATCCCGTGTCATTTGTTTTTAAAAATCTTACCATCCAAAACGGACAGGTAATTATTCCAATGACGATTGGAAGCATGGGTTTTCAATCTAAGGATGTAGTTAATTGTCAAATTACTGACGTCTGGGATGGATTTGATAGATTTTCCAGCGATGACGGATGTAATTTTACGATTGATGATATACCGCCTACAATTGCCGATTTTAATGAAACTTTTACTGAGAATAATACCCTTGCAGTGAATTGCCTGGCCCAAGACAACGTAAGTGGCAGTGGCTTAAAAGAACGGGTATTAACCTGGCGGACCGATAACGGGCAACAAAACATAGTGACTTTGGATAGTGGAATCAATTCATATTCCATCGCTAACTTGCCTGTAAATAACCGGGTTCATGTTACTTTAACCGCTATTGATAATTCAGGGAATGTAGCCGCGAAAACCAAGGTATATTATACATATCCAAGCAAAGCGAATTTGATTGCCCCGGTGACGATTTATGGGACCAATGCTAATAAGTACCAAACCGCTTTAAAAATAGAGAAACCGCAAAATCCGGCTCCATTTTACCGGATTGTTCGCTATCGGGGATATGTATCCGATCAAACCCGGGATTATGATACCGGATATCTCGATGTGAATACTTTAAACGCTGTGAAAGCTGGACCACCGATTGTAAGTATAATTGCTCCGTATACAAATTCGACTTTTACTCGCCCGGCAAATATTACCATTACCGCCAATGCTTTCGATGTAGACGGGACAATCGCCAAGGTAGAGTTTTATTCAGGGAGTACGTTGGTTGGAACCGCTGCCGGACAACCGTATACGATTACCTGGAACAACGTACCACTGGGAAATTACAGTATTACCGCCAAAGCATATGACAATGACGGATTGACCTCAACTTCAAATCCGGTTAATTTCACGGTTGTTAATATTCCTCCCAGTGTTAGCATAATGAATAATGTAAGCGTGAATAACAGTACCGGAACCGTAACCATTAACGCAACCGCAAGTGATAGTGACGGTTCAGTCGGCAAGGTTGAATTCTATATTGGAAGCACTTTATTAAGTACCGATACGACTTCCCCATATAGTTACAGTTTTAATTGGAGTTATGCAAATAATACCAATTATACTTTAACTGCAAAAGCGTATGATAACAATGGCGCGGTTACCACCTCGGCTCCAGTAGATATAACAAGAAATTATGAATGTCATATCGAGCAGGTTTATGAAACGGTATGTCAACAGGTACCCCGTGAAGAATGTCGTGATGATTATGTATGTCGGCCTTTTTGGCCGTTTTGTTGGTCGGAGCACAATTGTACAACAGTTTATGACACTGTATGCAATCAAGTTCCGCACGATGTTACCGTTTGTACTTCCAGTTTTACCATCAAAAATGGAACGGCTCCGGCCATAACTCCCACTCCGACCCCTACTCCGAGTCCGGCGCCGACTCCGGCAACAGTTGAACAAGATTGTTATATGGTCCCGGACCAACCGGCCCAAAAGCACCAGAGCTACGTCTACCGGATATATACGAAAAACGGCGACCGGGAACTGGTGTACGACAGCGCCGTCATTTCCGTTGCCAATAATGCGCCCGAATTCTTATCCGTTCAGCCTGCTCCAAATACCCAAACCTTAAGTAACGGTGTTATCAAACTTGTTCCGCAAGCCATCGACAGAGACGACGATGGATTATGGTACATATATTCAATTGTTTCCGCAAATGGCACCAAGATTTTAGATATTAAAGATACCCAGGACCAAGAGGCGACTTGCGGCAGCACTACTGCTCCGATCCAAGACGGGACCTATACCTGGACCATTACAGTCAAGGATAATTACGGCGGAGTTAAGCAATCCACCGGTACCTTACAAGTGGACAAGACGCTACCGTGTGTTTCCTTTACGATTAATAATGGAGACCTGTACACTAAAAACCAGACCGTTAATTTGACTATATCCGATATCGGCAGTGTCGTGGATACGGTTCGAATCGCCAATAGTTCCAGCGGACCTTGGACTTCGTACAATGCCAATCAAACCCAAATATCCTGGAATTTAGATAATGCCACAGACGGAACCAAGATTGTCTATGTTCAGGCTCACAGCAAGAATTCCGGCCAATGGGGGCCAACTACCGAGCACCGGATTATCCTGGATCAAACCGCCCCGTCCGTATCCGATCTAGCCTTTATAAAACACGGTCAAGCTGAAGGAGCATATTTTAGCTGGACCGGCGGTAGCGACGCCACCAGCGGCCTTTCGGGCAAAGTGAATATCCAGAAATGGGAGAATGGACAATGGCTAAATTATGCGACGAGCCATGAAAACGGCAGCATTGTGATCCCGGCTAACGGTTTCAACTGTGAAGTTCAAATTCAGATCCAATTGATTGACAAAGCCGGTAATGTTTCCGGCTGGAAACCGGCCACCGCTCATACACTGGCCGCTCCGGTCAATCAAGCTCAAGTGGTTACCAATAGTGGATATTCAAGCGCCGGGGGGCATTACCTTGAAATTAAAATCGCTGCCAATGGAGGGAGCCGGTACGCCATTGAATGCACTCAAAACCCCGGAGGTGGCTATAGTGGACCGCTAACTCCCGGTACCGATGGAACCATCGATTTCACGAATACCGGGCTTAAAGCGCATGAAACATATAAATACCGGATTTTAACCGATAACCGGGATAATGAAGTTACCATTGGTGAGGAATTTGCTGTAACTTTGAATAACAACTTTATTACTGCTCCGAACGGCCAAGGTCCAAGTGGAATCATCAACCTTGCTGAAACCGGGTTCAGTTTTAATAAAGATATTACCAATGCCGATCCGGATGGCGACCATTTAACCATTCAATACTATTTAAGCAGTGACGGTAACAACTATAGTCCACTGTCCATACCTTATGTGACCAGTCTCTCCAGTGGAACCACTTACTGGTGGTACGCCATAATTAGTGACGGACACGGCGGAACCTGCCAAACCCAACCGGTGAGTTTCATGCCGGATACGGTAGCTCCCATGATTACCGTTGATAATACCTCGATGCGGTATGCTCTGGAACAGAAGGTAAACATCCTGGCTCAAGATAACGAAAGCGGCTTGGCCAGCCTGAAATATAGTATCAATGGCTCGCCATTAACCGATCTCACCGGGGAGATTACGATTAATACTCAAGGAACCAACTATCTGTATGTGGCAGCCACCGATAAGGCGGGGAATGTAGCGACTTACTCCCACGGATATCATATCGATCACACCCCGCCGGCCTGTCAAAATATTCAGTTCTTGCTGCCGAAAAAGGGCGATAACTTCCTGGTCAGTGACGGCCAGGTACCCATTCAGTGGAACGCATCCGATCCTGAAACCGGCGTCGCCCAGTTTAAGTATCTTTGGTCGACTGCCAGCGGCGGTTGTGATCCTAACGCGATGCAGACATTGGCCTTATTGGATCAACAAAGCGCCTATCAGACCATTTTGCCGGGTGATTTCGAAGACGGCAAGACTTATTACCTATATATTCAAGCGCAAAACTACCTGGGGTTAACCGGGCCGATTGTGATGAGTCCGCCGTTGTTATACGACCATACCGCTCCTATCGTTAAAATTAATAGTTTGAGCGGTGGGCTCCCGTTTAGCGGCCAATATTACTTCACTGATTTAGGCAAACTTGAGGTATCGGT
>JAEZJQ010000042.1 GCA_023436305.1 Bacillota bacterium | reverse complement strand
CAACCGAAATCGAGAAAATTGTTGGTATTCTCTAATTTCAAAACCTTTTTAATGAAATGATATAGAGCCTGCCATCGTGCGAACTCGTATCCATTCAGTGATGCTCTATATCCATTTAAATAACGTGCGTTATATCGTTCTTGAAAGTTGGATATTGACATTGGAGCCCTCCTACAGAAAGATTTTAACTTAATTATAATATAACAATAAACATAAGTACATATGGATTCGATAATTTAGAAATTGAGTGGGTTTGATAAAGTGTATATATTTATTTAAATAAAAATTAGTTTAACAAAGATTGTAATAAACACATAGACCCGGGCCTGCTGACACAGGACACCGGGTCTTATTTAAACTCGTGCATAGACTATTTTTTATGCTAATTAACCGCCTATCAATAAGGGCGGTTTTTTAATATATAAAAAAGGGGTGGGTTAGGTTGAATAATGATGTAGAGGTTTTTGCCCATTTTTTTAAGCGTTTGGGCGAATTCCCGGTATGGAAGACCATAACCGGGGTTTTTATTTGGGCCGTGTCGGCGTTGTATGGGGAGTTTAGGCCGGCTTATACGGCGATAATTGTTTTTGTTATTGTCGATTGGATTGGCGCTCTTTGGTTTGCCTGGGTCGATCCTCATACCAAAATCGAATCAAGGCGAATGCGCGAAGGGGTTGTTAAACTGTTAGTTTATGCCGTGGCTTTGTCTATGGGGCATTTTTGCAGTATGATATCGGCATTGAGTGCACTCGAAGCGTATATCCAGGGAATAATCGCAACGACAGAGCTCATATCGATTTTTGAGAAAGCGAAAAAATTAACTGATCACTATGGCGTTAGGATTGGATTGATAGACTTGGTTATGCGGTTTTTGCATGGGCGGCGTGAACAAATGGAAAATCAAGGGGAGGTTTCGCCGCAAAAGTCACAAAACGGGCCTCCCTTGATACACGGATAATCAATTAATTAAGTAATAGAGACAAATAACCAAGAAAGGAGGTTTTCAAACTATGAGTCCAAACGTAGACAAAGACTATATCTATTCAGCCGTCTTTGATACCGTCTCTGCCAAAGAACGGATTAAACGAGTCCAAGAGTGGCTTTGTCTAAATGGTTTTTACACCGTTATCGACGGCATCTATGGCCCTGCGACCAGACAAGCTCTAATCGACTTCCAGGTCGCCAGAAATTTACCGCAGCCTCATGATGGGCAACTAACAAAGAATACTCTAACGGAGCTGATCGCCCCGTTAATTTATGCCTTATCGCCCATTAATCCGGCCGGTCGGTTCGCAATCCGCGAAATGGTCTCACTTTATGCCCAGCAACATCTAGCCGTTCACCCCAGAGAAATCGGCGGTCAAAACAAGGGGCCGTGGGTCCGCCTGTACATGCAGGGCAAAGAAGGGACTCAGTGGCCGTGGTGTTGTGGATTCGTCAGCTACTTGTTGCAGCAGGCCTGTGGTAGTCTAGGAGTTCCAGTGCCGTTAAAGTACTCTTTTTCCTGCTATTTGATGGCAAAGGAAGCCCAGGAGAAATTGATTTTCTTGGCTGAGAATAAGCTGGAGACTATTCCCCGAAAGCAGCTGGACGGGTCGTTGTTTTTGGTCCGAAAAGGGGCAGGGCAGTGGAGCCATACCGGGGTAGTCTTGCAGGCCGAGGATGACTATTTTTACTCCATCGAGGGAAATACGAATGATGACGGCTCGGCTGAAGGGTTTGAAGTATGCCAACGGACCAGGGGATATTCCGGAAAAGACTATATTTTGTTGTGAGTGAGAAGGAGGAATCCAAATAAGGATGAAGAAATATATATTTATACTAGGAGTCGTGATTGGCCTAATTAGTGCCTTGATAATCACGGCTTTTTTATTTGTCAAATTTCAGCCCCGGCCCGGACCCGATCTAGAACCGGTGATCGTCACTATCAAGGAGCCGGTTTATATTAGCGATATTTCCGGGCAGGTAACTATTCCCCAGCAGCCAGCCAACCCGGCCGGAACATATAACCCTGACTTTAAAGTTACGGTACCTGTCGCCGGCGAGTTCATCACTGAAAACGCTGAGGTAAAAGTTACCGGTGAAACCATTGTCGAGCGAACTAACGATTTATTAAAGGTCGATACAAAGTTTTATGATACCGAGGTAACAGTAAAGTACAAACCGCCTCCGGAGCCGCCGAGAAAACTATGGAGCGTTGGTGCCTATTTTGTGGCGGATGGAGATACAATTCGCCCGGGCGGATTTATCCAGAGAGACTTTCTATCTTTCGAGTTTTGGCGGGTTGAAGTGGTAGCTTTTGGCCGGGCGGAGAAGGATTATGATACCCGGATTATGGCCGGGGTGCAGGTTAGGTTTTAGAGGGGGTGATTGCCATAGCAGACGGGTCACGTACTCCCGGATTAACGATATTAAGCCCAGTCTCTCTTAATTGAGGGGCTGGGCTTTTTCTCATTTATAAACTACATCAAATGCATGTAATCTTCTCCGACATCAATAGTCGTTTCTTCGTCATGCTACAAGAATGTGGTAAATCTTTGTACTGGTGGATTGCAACAATGACCTTTTAGCTTTAAAGTGCCAGAAAAATAAGGTGAGAACATCATTTTTGAATTTGTCAACGAATCGTTAATTCGTTGTTGAATTTATCCAAATCCCTCATAATTAAATTGTTGTAATACCTGTATTACCAAACTATAAAGGGGGAATTTAGATTGAGCAAAAAAATTATAGTAGTCGATTCCGGCCGTTGTTTCGTAAAATCTTTATGCGATGGGAAAAGCAAAGTTTTTCAATCGGCTATAGCCAAGCTTCCGGAAGGAGATTTTAGGCTTTCGGTCAAAACTATGCCAGACGATATTTGGATAAAATATGGCATGTTTGACTATTTACTCGGGAGCTTGGCTGTCAGACAAAAGCCGGATAGCGCGACCCAGGATCGCAACCCGGATAAAACGAATGAACAGAACATCCTACAAACCATTGCCGCCTGTTCGTTGTATGCCGGCCGCGGAGAGGAAATTATCCTTTTAGCCAATTGCCCGGCTCGGGACTGGAAGAGCCAGAAGAAAAACCTTGAGAAAACTTTAATAGGAACCTCGTCTTATTCGGTATTTCATAAGGCCGGTGATATGGCCGGAACTCATTCTTATTTTACCGTTTCTGAATGCCATGTTTTACCGGAAGCAGAAACGGCTTTATACGGGTATTGCTATGATTCGAAGCTTAACCTTATCCATGAAGATGTTTTTAACAGCTATGTTTTGGTCGTGGATGTCGGCGACCAAACTTGTAATTATATCAGCTTTAACCCGGGAGGAGATCCGTACGATGCCGGGTCTGGTTCGTTGGATCTTGGAATGTTTAATGCATATGCAAAACTCCAACGCTGGCTTGAGGAGAGAGGAAAGGAATTGACCCAGGCCGAACTCGTTAATCATATTATGTTTGATACTCCAATATACCGAGGGAGTAATCGGATTGATTGTAAACCGGAATTAAAGGCATTTTATGACCAATTAGAGCTTGATATTTACAACCAACTCTCCTCCCGGCTTAAACTATCCCGGTATCAAAACATGATTTTAGCTGGTGGAGGTCCGAAGGTTTTAGCTGACCGATTTAAAGGCCGGTATGAAAAAACGCTCAATGTAATTTATCCGGCCGGGTCTCAGCTTTTAAACTGCTATGGCTCGTTATATCTCTACCTTTTGAGTCGAGGGTAAATCATGAAATACTCTAAATCCTTTCGGTATGATTCAGACGAATGGCCGCAAGTTCATAAATGGATTGAAAATCTCGAAAAAGAGGGCAAAGATTTTTCGGAGGCCGTCCGGCGCCTTATCGCCGGTCAACCGTCCGATGTCTTGACTGAGATTGAGATTATAAAAAAGCAGCTGGCAGCGCTTGCCGAAAAAGGAGTTAGGATTGAACCGATTTATGAGGCACCCGAAAACATAAATGAACCTCCGCCGGCAGAAGAACCCAGTCGGGATGAGCCGGGAACAACAGTAAAAGTTAACGTTGGTTTTTTAAAACAAAGATATTTTTAATGAAGAAGGTATGGTTTAAGTTTAGAGTATTGATCCGGATTCGGCTTAAAAATATCCCGCTCCCAGTTTTGGACCGTTTTTGGGGTTACTCCAATCATGGCCGCAAATTCAGTTTTTAACATACCAAGGTATAATCGGGCCTTGGTAATTTTTTGGCCAAAAGTTTCTTCCGGGAGATTTTCAAAACACCCTAAATAGGGGATAGTCGTACCTAAAATCGATGCAATTACTCGGAGCCTGGGGAGCGATGGCCTTGTTTTTTCGTTTTCGACTAAGCTAATAGCTTCTGGGGTCATCCCGGCCGCGACGGCCAGTTGCCGGATGGTCATCTTTTTGGCCAAGCGGGTTTGGCGGATTCGGCTGGCCGGAGTCATGGGTATAAAATCATCCAATAATCTAGTATTATTGTTCCAAGGTAAGGTTACCTGTTTTACAATATTGCCAAGGTTAGATTGAGTACGGTTGTCCTTGCGGATTTTTTGGTGATCCCCAAAAAAAATGCAGTTGTTCCCCGATCCAGATTCAGCGCTACCAGAGCCGGATTTCCGGGCCATTGCTGGACCGGTTCGACTTGCAGATCGAAGTTCCGCGGTTACAGGAATTCGAATTGGATTCGATCCAAAAAAGCGAGCCTTCCCGGACTATCCGTGAGCGGGTGGAAACGGCCAGAACTGTCCAACGGGAGCGATTCTCCGGTACAGCCTACTTTTGCAACGCCCATATGACCAATAAGGACATTCGGGAGTACTGCGGCCTGGATCAGGAATCCAAGGACATCTTACGCCAAGCGGTACAGCGGTTCTCCTTGAGCGCCAGGGCCTATACCCGGATCTTGAAACTAGCCCGGACCATTGCCGATTTGGAAGGGGAGACCCGGATTAATTTAGGGCATTTGGCGGAAGCCATCCAGTACCGGAGTTTGGATCGGAAGGGTGTGGGTTAAAGGGGATTCGGCATTAATTGGGTTGGAGAAATGGACTTTCCTGAGTATGGTTTGACTAAGTAGTTGACTCAATCGACTTATCCTCCAGAACAGTTGTTTTGACTATTGAAATAAGCTCCATATTCCTTATCTGTTCGCATAATGTGATCGATCAACCAATTTTTTAGAAAATCCAGCATTTCGTCGTTTAATGACACTTTATTTGCATGGAAATCCTGAATAAAACTATTGACTTTCGCAATAAATAAAGCGTGCTCGTTTTTATGAGCTTTTAAATTAGGGTAATTATTTTCTTTTAATAATACTTCCTCATCCATAAAATGGTTTTTTGTATAATCATTCAGTTGGTTAAGAATGTTTAAAATAATCCCCTTGCCTGCATTATTCATTTTGGCGATAAAAACTTCATTGATAATTTCTATCAGTTTTTTATGTTGGTCGTCACACTTTTGAACACCAACGGTATATTTGTCGGCTAGCCATTTTATATATTCCATATTTAAACACCTCTTTACTGATAGATTTATGAATAATATTCTTTTTTGCATAAGAATCTCCTGCTTTAGCCTCCTTGGTATGATTATTGATTTGGTGAAGATAATTCAGAATTTATGATTTCCAAAAAGCAGGAAATTTGTCAACCGGAAGAGAAATGCAACTGAAAGTGAAATGAATCAATGAATTGATTAGAATTCCATGGAAAGAGGACCGTCATGAAAGAACAAATCATCGGGTTGGCCAATCAATTGGGGGAGGAAGTTATAGCGTTTACGCGCAAGTTGATTCAAACTCCAAGCATCAGCGGTGAGGAAAAGATGGTAGCGGATTTATGCACGGCTGAACTGGTAAAGCTTGGATATGACCATGTTTTTCGGGATGAAATCGGTAATATTATTGGGATCATTAAAGGCGCCGGTGAGGGGAAAAACATAATGTTCAATTCCCATCTGGATCATGTCGATCCGGGGGATCTTCGAAATTGGGAATATCCACCTTATGACGCGGTAGTTCGTGACGGGTATATTCATGGCCGGGCCGCCAGTGACGATAAAGGAGGTATTGCTTCTCAGATTTACGCGGGGGCCGTCCTTAAGAAGCTGGACCAATTAAAGGGCGATTATATTTTTTCCGCCGTGGTCCAGGAAGAACCCACCGGAATGTTTGGCATAAAATATTTATGCGATGTTACTTGTAAGAAAAAAGAAATTACCTTTGATTTAATGATTTCATCCGAAGCCACCAGCTTGAATGTTTTTATCGGCCATCGGGGCCGGGCGGAGATCGAAGTGGCAACTTTGGGCCGGACCTGCCATGCCAGTACTCCGGATCGAGGAATCAACGCGGTCTATCATATGATCCCGCTTATTGAAGGCGTACAGCGGATTGCCGCCAATCTTCCCGAACACGGGTTTTTGGGTAAAGCTACCTTAACTTTGACCAATATTGCAAGCCTCCCCGGAAGGTTGAGCATTGTTCCGGATATTTGCACGATATCATTGGATCGCAGGCTGGTGCCCGGTGAAACCGCGGCGCAAGTCATGACTCCGATAAAGGATTTGATTTGCGAATTAAGCGCTGATCCGGCATTTAAGGCGGAAGTGGGCATCAAAAAAACGACAGAGACTTCGTATACCGGTTATACGGCGGAAGTGGAAAAATATATGGACGCTTGGAGTATTGATAAGAATCACGAGTATGTTGCTTCAGTGATTCAATCGTTAAAGACCATAGGCCAGAATCCTGAAATCGGCAAATGGGAATTTGCGACCGACGCCAGTTATGTTACCGGAAAACTGCATATCCCGACCATTGGGTATTCACCCATGGAAGAACAATATGCGCATACTGCGTTTGATCGGGTGAAGATAGAGAATATTATAAGCGCTGTCGCCGGAAATGCGGCCATAGCCTTTGATTTTTGCGGCTAATAACCATTTAACGAGTTTTTGATTCAGTATGTAAAAAGAAAAAAATTATATGATTATCAATCACATTTCAGCAGGAGTATTCGAATTGGTATCGAAATATAAATAAAAACGTTTTTAAAAACGTTTCGAGAGAGGGGAGTTATCATCAAAGTAACAATCAAAGAAGTGGCCAAACGCGCTGGTGTTTCCATTTCAACGGTTTCTTTAGCCATTAATAAGAAGGAACGGGTTTCGAAAGAACTCCGGCAAAGAGTTCTCAAAGCAATCGATGAACTGAATTACCGGCCCAATGGGCTAGCCCGTAGCCTCAAAAGTAAGAAATCCAAGGTTATCGGTTTAATTATCCCCGATATCGTGAATCCTTTTTTTCCACTCATGGTCCGGGGAGTCGGTGATACCGCCAAGCGTTATGGGTATAATATCATTTTGTGTAATACTGACGGAGAAGTAAATGAAGAAGCTACTTTTTTGCGATTATTTGAAGAGAAATGTGTTGACGGCATTATTTTTACTTGTTCCGGCAAGATTAAGAAGAGTTTAAGTATTTTAAATGAACTTTCCATTCCAAAGGTTATCTTAGACCGGCGCTTGGATGATTTATCCATTCCCACCGTTACGGTTGATAATACGAAAGGGGCTTATATTGCAACCAGCCATCTTATTCGTAACGGCAAGCAAAAAATTCTTTTTATCTCCGGACCGGATCAATTGCAATCCAGTCTCGACCGGTTGAATGGTTATAAACAAGCCCTCGCCGAAAATCAACTTAGAGTGGAACCGAAATTAATTACTTATGGTGATTTTTCCTTTGAGAGCGGACAAAAAGCCCTCAAGGAAATTATTGCCAATCAAATCAGTTTCGATGCGGTTTTTGGCGCGAACGACATGATGACTTTTGGCGCAATTACGGTACTTTCGGAATTTGGGATGGATATACCCAATCAAATTGAAGTGGTAGGCTATGATGACATACTGCTGGCCTCTCTTTTCAAACCGGCATTAACTACAGTCAGACAACCGGCATATGAAATGGGAGCCGAAGCCGTTAAAATGGTTTTAAGGGCTATTAATTCCAAGAAAGAATTTGTTACTTGCAAGGTTTTTGAACCGCAACTGGTTGTTCGCGAATCAAGCCCGGGGAATTGAAAACACTTGGTACGACTGTTACCGGAGATAGGCGGCCAGGGAACAGTCGAGTTATTCATTTTCAACTAAACCGAATATAAATTTACATCGAGAGAAGGGATTTTATCCTTTCTTATCGAATTATATAAAAACGTTCTTAAAAACGTTTCGAAACCTTAAAATGGATTTTTCCATATTTATTTTAACTATACGTTCTTCTAAAACTGGATAAAATTTTTTTCAGTATAAATAAAAACGTTTTTAAAAACGTTTCGAAACAGATATTCCAAGAAAGCGACCATGATTTTACTTATGGAACCAAGTCTGGAGAGATGAAAATGGGAAAGAAAATAATTGTAATCGGAAGTATTAACATGGATTTAGTTGTATCCATTAATGATTTTCCAAAGCCCGGAGAGACGATTTTAGGGAAACAACACCAGTGGTTCTCTGGCGGGAAAGGCGCCAATCAAGCCGTCGCAATTTCCCGGACCGGCGGTAACGTCCGTATGGTAGGTAAAATTGGCGATGATAAACTTAGTGAAATTGTTTACAATAATTTACAAAAAGAAAATATTGATCTCCAACGAGTGAAATGTATACGAGGTGAAGTGACCGGGTTAGCCATAATCAATGTAAATTCACTGGGAGAAAATAATATTATTGTTTCGGCGGGAGCCAACAAGGTTTGGCAAGAGACGGAAGAAGAAATAAAAGATTTGTTAAAAGGCTATGATATGGTTGTTTTACAACAAGAAATACCACTAAATATTGTAAAATCAGTGTTAAAAATCGCCAAAGAACAAGGTTTGTATACTATCCTCAATTCCGCCCCCGCATCCAAAGATGTATTACCTTCATTAAAGTATGTTGATCTACTCATTGTCAATGAAGTTGAAATTTCCATTTTAAGCAACATGGAGATTACGGATATACCTTCCATTATACAAGCAGTCACGAAATTAAGCGGCGATTGTCATAATATCGTTGTTACTTTGGGAAAGGACGGGTCTGTAGTATATACAGGCAAAGAGTTTCACGGAATACCGGCATACAAGGTGAAAGCTATCGACACCACAGCGGCCGGCGACGTTTTTGTCGGAGCGGTGGCCACTCGTTTGAGTGAAGACGCAGGAATTTTGGATGCAGTTTATTGGGCTACAGCGGCTAGTGCCCTGACTGTCACCAAGCTTGGCGCCCAGGCTTCCATTCCATATCGGAATGATATTTGTAAATTCATTCAGGAGTCCGGCAAATAAATTTCAATTGTTACATAAGAACAAAAGATCAAACTTATGGAATATATCGGGAAGCAGCGATACTTATTTCATTCGTGTTAAGGAGGTGAGAGTGTTATTAATTCGCTATAATCTGGAGTTTATATAATACTTAAAAAAAGGAGAATGAAAAATGAAAAAGTATGGTTTGATTATTACAATTTTATTGATCGCGGTCGTTTTATGCGCACAACTCAGTGGAACTTTTGCAGTCAATGAAAAGCTGAAAATCGCTTTCATTCCCCAATTAATTGGAATTCCATATTTTACTGCTATGGAACAAGGTGGGAAGGATGCCGCCAAACAGTTTAACGTGGAATTTGATTATGTCGGCGCTACGACGGCAAGCGCTCCGGAGCAAGTACGAATTATGGATAGTTTGATTACTCAAAAGTATGATGCCATTTCCGTCTCGGTTTTGGATTCGGTATCCATTAATCCGATCATTGAGAAAGCACGGAAAGCCGGTGTCGCGGTATATACAGCCGATAGCGACAGCCCGAACAGCGAGCGCCAATTATATGTCGCCCAGGCCATGGACCAAGATTTAGGTTATACTTTAATGGATACCCTGGCAAAACAGCTTAAAAATCAGGGCAAAATTGGTATCGTATCCGGTGAATCCACCGCAACTAACCTTAATGCCTGGATTGGATACATGAAAGAACGGATTAAAAAATATCCGAAAATGAGTATTGTCGATGTAAGATTCACGACGGGCGGTTCCAGTGAAGATGCTTTCCGTCAAGCTCAACAACTTATGGTAAGATATCCTGATCTCAAAGGTTTAGTGGCAGTGGCTTCTTCCACCATCCCGGGCGTGGCGCGGGCCGTTGAATCGTCCAACAAGGTTGGAAAAGTAAAGGTTATCGGTTACGGTTCGCCGAATACGGTTCGCCCCTTTGTAAAGAAAGGAATTATGGAGGCGTCAATTCTCTGGAATCCTCGTGAATTAGGCTATTTAACCGTTTGGGCCGGGATGAAACTGGCGAAAAACGAGTCTTTTAGCCAAATCAACAAGGTCCCCGGATTATCCCAAGAAATTAAATATTTCCCGGATACGAAAATTCTATTGCTTGGAAGTCCTTTGGTCATAACAAAAGATAACGTTGATACCTTTAATTTCTAAAGTCTTGGACGTGTTATCGGAAAACTCCTGAAAAGTGAACCGGTGACACGTCCCCTTCTTCTTATTCTCCGGACATTCCGGTAAGGAGGCTCAAAACATATATGATACCGCTAGTTGAGTTAAAAAGTGTTTCAAAGTCATTCGGAGGTGTAAATGCGCTAACCAATGTGAATCTCTCGGTAGAACCCGGTGAGGTTCATGCCATTGTTGGCGAAAACGGCGCCGGGAAATCTACACTGATGAAGATCATCTCCGGAGCTTTGGTTCCGGATAAGGGGGAGATCCTTATTCATGGTAAAAAAGTCGTATTCACCAATCCACGCGCCGCGAACAAACTGGGAATTGCCATTGTCTATCAAGAACCGACATTTTTCCCTCATCTGTCGGTGCTTGAGAATTTCTTTGGAGGCGACGCGCTGACGGCCAAATTCGGCCGTATCGACTGGCGGCGCATGAAGCGGGAAGCAACGGAAGCGATTGCGGAATTCGGTTTGAACTCTCACCTGTTGAATAAGCCGATGCATGAATTAACCACCGGCGATAAACAATTGATATTAATTGCAAAGGCCGTTTATCAGAAAGCAAATCTAATTATTTTGGATGAACCTACGTCCATTTTAAGCCAAGCGGAAACAGACATTCTATTTAAAACAATTCGGCGGCTTCAAACCATGGGGAAGTCGATTTTATATATATCCCATCGATTGGGTGAAATATTTGCATTATCCGACCATATTACCATCCTGCGGGACGGACAGGTGGTAGGCAATATTAAAACCGCCGAAGCAACCGAGGATCAATTAATTCAGCTCATGTCCGGCAGAAAAGTGGAACATAGCATTTATCAAGCCCGGGAGCAATTCGCCGGCGAACCGGTATTGGATGTCAATCAGATCACCTTGGAACCATTATTCCGTAATGTATCTTTTAAAATAGGACCGGGAGAAATTCTAGGATTTTATGGATTGGTCGGATCGGGCCGTTCGGAAGTAGCGCGCGCCATATTCGGCGATCTTCCGATGACATCGGGTACCATTAAATATAAAGGAAAGACGGTAAGATATAGCTCGCCAAAACAGGCGATTAACGATAAAATCGCCTATCTTCCCGAGGATCGAAAACAACAGGGTATTTTCAGCATACGGTCCATCGGCGAAAATTTAATATGTGTCATTATGGACCGTTTATCGCCCAAAATCAACTGGCTCCTTAACAAAATCGAGGAACAGGCGATTATTGAACGCTATGTGGAGGAGCTTCGCATAAAGATCGCAGGAGTTCATTTGCCGATTCTGAGTTTGTCCGGCGGAAATCAACAAAAAGTAATGATCGGCCGGTGGCTGGCCGCGGATCCCAACTTAATCATCATGGACGAACCGACCCGGGGTGTGGATGTAGGAACCAAAGTTCAGATTCACCAGATTATCCGGGGAATTGTAGAGAAAAGCGATAAGGCGGTAATGCTTATTTCTTCCGAACTGCCGGAGATTATGGCGTTAAGCGACCGGATTATCATTATGCATGAAGGCTGTCAAGTGGCCGAACTTTCCCGGGATGAAGCGGATGACGAAACCGTATTGCGTTGGGCGATTGGCCTTTAAGTGATAAAAAACGCCGACACGCCGGCATAAAAAGGAGAAAAAATGGCTGAAACCAAATTACAGTTAAAACAAAAAGTAACCGGCCTGATTCAGCAAGACCCAAACCATGCGCTTAATCTTTTCGTTAATCTCCTCAAAGAATCAAGCGTGAATCCTTGGTTCTCCCCGAATTATCCCGAAGGAGAAAAAAAGGCGCAATGGGTCTTGGCGGAGGAACTAAAGCGTTTGGGCGCGGAAGTCAAAATGTGGGAACCTTCGGCTGAACGTTTAAAGAATTATGCCAAGGGGCCCGGCTATTATGCGGATCATAAATTTGACGGGCGTCCTAATTTAGCCGCCAAATTAGCGGGTTCAGGCGGTGGACGTTCCCTACTGCTTTTTGGACATATCGATGTGGTTGATCCGGCGGGTAACTGGACAGTTAATCCGTTCGGCGGGGAAATTAAAAACGGCAACATTTACGGCCGGGGGGCCGCTGATATGAAAGGTGGTCTGGCCGCGCAAGTGGCGGCATTGGAATATATCCGGAGGGCGGGAGTCCGTCTCAAAGGCGATGTGCTGGTGGGAAGTGTTGTGGATGAAGAATCGGGTGGCATGGGTACGTTGGCCTTTGTGGTGGAAGGGTATCGCGCCGATGCGGCCATTGTGGGAGAACCTACTAATTTGACGGTAGCACCAATGTGCCGTGGCATTTTATGGGGAAAAATCATCATTCAAGGACGCAATAGCCATATTGAATTGCCACAAACCCATTGGCGCGAAGGTGGTGGAGTAGACGCCATTGAAAAAGCCCGTTTATATTTAAATCATATTGATTCTATGAACCGGGATTGGGCATTGCGTAAAAGACATCCTTTGCTTGATCTTCCATGTGAAATTAAAGTAGCGATGCTTAAGGCCGGTGATTATCCTACCACTTACGCCTCCAAAGCGGAAATCACCATTGATGTCCAATATCTTCCATCGGAAAAAGATGAAAATCATTTGGGAAGCAAGGTGAAAGAAGAGATTGAGGAGATGGTAAGGCGTGTAGCTCAAACCGATGACTGGTTACAAGCGCATCCGCCGGTTGTTGAATGGATGGTGGATGCCGATTGCGGTGAAATTCCAGCCTCCCATCCATTTGTGAATCTTTTGGCCGATAATGTCCGCCGGGTTATGGCATTACCCGGGGATGTTCAAGTCGTAAAGGGAGTCCATTGTCATACCGATATGGGCCTGTTAATCGATAATGGTATTCCAACGGTCAATTTTGGACCGGGAATTTCAACCGTGGCCCATCAACCGGACGAATATATCAGTGTGCAAGATTATCTAAACACCGTAAAAATTATCGCCGAATCACTCATTGATTGGTGTGAAACGGAGGCTGAAAATAGGTGATTATAATATGACGGAATTCAATAATGCTAATCCTGGGGAAAAATCGTTTTCAATCGGTTATCTTTGGAAGAAACGCGAATTTATTGTTTTTTTGCTGCTTATATTTGAGATGATTATGTTTGGTATTTTGACCACCGGCTTTTTACAGATCGATAATCTCATGACCATTCTTCAAAATAGTGTGGACCTGGCGGTGGTAGCTGCAGGCATGACCTTGATCATGATTATGGGCGGAATCGATATTTCGGTTGGTTCTCTTTTAGGCGTCATTGCGATCATGGTCGGATGGATGGTCCAGGCCGGTTTTGGAGCGGTTCCAATTATGCTTGCGGCTGTTTTGATAGGGGCGGTGGGCGGAACCCTCAACGGATTGATTGTGGCGTATGGCCGGGTACCGGCGATTATCGCCACTTTGGGGACAAGTAATATCTTACGCGCGTTAATTTTTGGAATGTTGGGCGGTGTATGGATCACCGGTTTGCCGCCAACAATGGAATTCCTAAATACCCGGATATTTGGCTGGCTACCGGCGGTCACTTTAATAATTGTGGTTGTTTACATTATCTTTTGGTACTTCGCTAAATATATGCGATTGGGAAGGGCCATCTATGCGGTGGGGAATAGCGCCGAAGCAAGCTATTTAAGTGGAATCAATGTGGGTCGTGTTACAGTTGCGGCTCACAGCATCATTGGCGCATTAACCGGAATTGCCGCGATAAGTTATATTGCCCGAATGGGGAGCGTGGAAATGTCCGTAGGCCTTATGTTGCCGTTACAAGCAATTGCGGCAACAGTAATCGGGGGTACATCTGTCACCGGGGGACGTGGATCCGTTATTGGAACTTTAATTGGGGTTTTATTTATCAATATATTACAAAACGGTATCTTGTTGCTGGGAGTACCATCCATGATGGAATGGGCAATCGTGGGATTTTTCATCATTATTTCGGTGTCGTTTGATCTTCTGGGAAAGAAAAAAATTATATACTAAGGGGGGAGAGGGAATATTCCAATGAATACAGCAATCAAAAAAGTTTTTTCCAACCGTAGTGCTTTCCTTGGGCTCTTAATCATCATTCTCGGATTTGGCTTATCATTTTTATCGCCGTATTTTTTTAGTATCTCCAATTTGCTCGAGATGACTCAATTCGGGGCTGTCTTGGCCTTGCTGGGCCTGGGACAAACTTTAGTCATTACCGGCGGGCGTGGAGGAATTGATTTATCGGTAGGATCCGTCTTGAGTTTTTCCGGGGTCATGATGGCCTTATTATATCATGCCGGATTGAATATGTGGCCGGCGGCAATCATTGCAATTTTTATCGGAGGATTGTTAGGCTCTCTTAACGGTTTTTTAGTAGCGGTGCTAAACATGCCTCCGCTGATTGTAACTTTAGGGACATCATATATTTTTAGTTCCATATCCTTGGTAATAACTAACGGTGTACCTGTTTCGGGCTTTCCGGAATGGTTTAGCTTCATCGGGCATGGAAAAATCCTGGGTATTCCGGCGCAAGTTTTGTTTATCGTCATACCGGTTTTTATTCTAATGGTTTGGATTATCAAGCATACCACTTTCGGGCGTTCAATTTATATGGTTGGAGTTGGTGATACCGCCGCCCGTTTAGCGGGTATCAATGTAAAAAAAACACGTTTCATGCTGTATGTAGCTAGCGGCCTTTTAGCCGGACTTGGAGCCATAGTGATGACAAGCTGGCTAATGGCGGCCAAGCCGGATATCGGTACCGGATACGATATGCAATCAATAACTGTCGCCGTTCTTGGAGGAACCAGTATGATGGGAGGGGAAGGAAGCCTTTCCGGTACTTTGTTGGCGGTATTGATTATCACGATGATTTATAATGGCATGCAGTTGGCAAATATTACTTCTGTTTGGCAGCTTGCGGTAATGGGGATAGTTTTACTTTGTTCGATTATTGCGAATAATATTTTGGAGTCCCGATCCCGTTAGAGAATTGTGACAAGAGGAGGCAATGGAAAATGAAAAAAGTATTGATTGCGGGAGAATCATGGTTAACGGTAATGACGCATATGAAGGGCTTTGATTTTTTTATTAACGGTAATTTTGACGGTGGAGCCGATCAAATCATTAACTGTTTGGAAAAAGCCGGTTTTCCAGTGGATTATATTCCGAATCACGAAGCGCCGCGTAAATTTCCCAATACGCGAGAGGAATTGGATAAATATGGAGCAATTATTTTAAGTGATATCGGGGCCAATACCCTGCTGCTTCATCCGGATACTTTCAATCATTCCCTGCGAACTCCAAACCGTTTGAAATTATTGCGGGAATGGGTTAATGGCGGAGGGGGGCTTCTGATGATTGGCGGCTACCTGACTTTTCAAGGGATTGACGGACGGGGGCGCTGGCATGGAACGCCTGTTGAGGAAGTATTGCCGGTTGAGATCTCAAGCAATGATGACCGCGTTGAGGTTCCGGAAGGTGTTAATCCGGTGCCCATCGCCAAACATCCAATTTTGGAAGGCCTTCCGGAAAGCTGGCCGTATTTCCTTGGATATAACAAGCTTAGTCTTAAACCGGACGCTACGTTATTAATGGAGGTTGAAGATAACAATCCGTTTTTGGCGGTAAGGGAAGTCGGCCAGGGCCGGACCGGGGTATTTGCTTCGGATTGTTCCCCCCATTGGGGTTCCAGTGAATTTTATCATTGGAGTTATTATGGTCAATTTTGGATACAACTGGTGAAGTGGTTAATGCAACAGTGAAGAAAATCCATATTATCCGATTTATCCATAAAAAGTTTGCTTTTTAAGCAGACTTTTTATTTTACCGGGACTTGATTGATATTTAATATTCCTCCTTGAATTTGGCTTGAAAAGCGTATTTAATATTACCGAATTTCGTATACACGGCCACTGTTAAAGTGTAGTTTGTATTCAGTTGGACATGTTCAAGATCAAAAAACAATGAAGCCGTAATCGACTCCCATGCTTTCGGGTAAATTGGATAAACCTGTCCGATTTGATGCAGATTGGCATGATCGGAAAGTTTAATCGGTGATCGTTGTGTTTTTGAATCCAGATACTTATTAATGAACAACGGTGTAATAATTCCCACCTTAAATGATTCTTGAATCATCAGATTATTATTATTATAAAAATCCAGCTTTAAATGTAAATTATCGCGTATCGTAAAATTAAACAAGGGATTATTGACTATTTTTAAATCATTAATATATAATTCCAAATCATCCCCGGCGTTTGGAAGTTGGTTATCGGGATTTCTTACATACCAGCTAACTCTTTTTACTAATTCCTGTTTTAATTCATCAATATTCTGATAAATAATATGGGGGTAATGTTTAAGATCAAACGGAATATCTTCACCTTTTTGAGTTAAGAGTATCACTCGCTTTTTTCCTAAGGCGTGCGCATATCCGGTTTCATAAAAAACGTTGGGATTTCGCCCCGTCATGTCGGAAATGATGATATCGGCCTTTGATATTTGATTATATATCCTTTCAAGTATGCTTCCTTCAAATATTTGTTCATCAACACGTTCGCAATAAGCTCCGGCTTCCTTACAAGCTTCTTTGATTCCTAATTGATAAATTTCTTTGAACTCATCGATAAACGGCATTAATACAAATACAAAGAGTTTAGGAGTTGTCGAATTCATAATATCTTCCCCTCCTTTACCCTATCAAATTCGAGGTCACAATCAAAAATCCTTTTTAAATTGTCAGAAAAATATATTAATATTGCAATTAAACTGATGGAGCGCTTTATTTTAATCTACATAGTTCATCAATGTGGTCCACACCGGCTCATCCGCATAATAACCATAAAGACTCTGGGCGACTTTGGTGGTCAGGTTGCAAAGTGAAACAATGCCCAGCACTTGTTTGGTCATGCACTGTTCACCTTGATCGTTGATGTATTTATAATCGTTGTTATGCCGGTAATAATCGGTCTCATAACACCCGTTCGGGGCCAGAAAATTAATGAGGTTCCAGGCTTCATTCCAATCAATGGCGCCGTATCGAGAGAGGATCAGGTCGTTTAACTTGTCATAGCGCCATTGGATATCGTCCAACTGCTCCTCGACCACTTTCACTATCCAATGGTCCATGCTACACAAACGCATTGAAGGCACGATATAATGATTGGTCATAATCAGCACATCGTCCTTATTTTCACGTTGCGGCGCAAAATAAAAGGAATAGGGGCAATTCCTTTCGAGATGACCATTTTGGCGCTGGGAAATATATCCTCGTTCTCCGAAACAAGCCGGATCGTATGGTTTATTAAACGCTTTGAATAACGCTTCATTGTATTTTATAAAAATTTCCGGATATTGATAATTGTTCCAGCGAATCATCAATCCATTTCGTGGGGTTTGAGTATCGTTTTCGTCTAAAAATTGTTTGCCGGGAAGCAGGCCCAATTGTTGTAACGCGGGTTCGGGAAAGTTTACAAAATCAAGATTGGGAATACTCATTCCCGATTCCACGGCCACGGCTTGATCATGAACGCCGTCGGCGATGATATAATCCCAGGAGACTCCCCGCTGGGCGTTAATCACATTATTGAGAGCCTGTTCGGCTCCGGCGCCGCGATGGATGGAATCACGAACCAAAAGCAGCGAGTTGAAACCCGCCCGGTGATGATCACAGTTCCCGGAGGGAGACATATTCACTCCCATGGCCACTCCTTCTTTATTCATGGCCGTCATGCTTCCCGCAAATCCCGGAGCGGTCATGCTGAGCAGCGGAAGGCGTCCATCTTGCGGATCAGGATTATAGATAATATGGCAAGCGGTGTCTTGAAAAACATCGGCGGTGGGGAACATAAAATCGCGGCCGAAAAAATGAACCTTTTGACCGGAAACAGTTTCTGCGGTAGCATTCCCGAATACCGAGAAACCGTTGCAAAAAACTGGTACTTTAAATAATTCGGGTTTGGGGTGAGGCGTGTATTTCGGTAGCCGTTCCAGAAAGCCATCAGGCGAATAAACATACGCCAACAAACAATCGATTCCGACGTTTAAAACCCACAGATCCTTGAAAGTTATTCGCGGTTCGCGGCCGGCCTTTTTACAGGCTTCGGTATAACCGTCGGCGATTCCGTGAATTTCCTGGATGTATTCAAAAGGGATATCTTTAAAAATTTCGTCAGCAAAAATATAAATCCAATTGGTTATTTGTTTTTGGATGAATTTTTTAAATAACCTTTTAAAAAATTTGGTTACGAAAAAATTATGGGAGTCGCCTTTAAAAAACTCGAAAATGATGTTTTGAATAAATATAGTACCGATCTTCTCCACATCGTCCATGGCCAGGTATCCGATAAGGTAGCCCATATCATACGAACTGCCCTCAACATAATAAGCCCGTTTCTTTTGTCCGTTAACTGCGTTCTTTGCGGTGAGATGTTCGGCGCAATAACCCTTATTACCGTTTTCCAGGGTATATTCGTTGATTACTTTGAAATTATCTTTGGCAAAAGCTTGAGAAATATCTTTCCGCATAACATCACTCCATTGTCGAATTGGATTACCTGGAGAATAAAACATATTCCTGACGGCGGTCATAACCAACCGTTATATTCACACTAATTTAGGTATCGACGTTTTTGTGAGAACGAATTATAAAAATTTTTATAAATGGATTGGATTTTTACAACTCTATTAAGATAATTTAACGAAATACCGAAATTATTTAATAATGTGCAAAATATTACTCCCAGAATCTCCCGGGAGTCTGTGCGCGTAACACGTTTTAATAACTCAAAACCACATGAAATCTTTTAGGAATTTTATGATTCGAAAAAGGGTTCTCTATCAAGTTTCTTGAATTATCCAATTGAGTTTCCAAGATATTTTTTAACGAGGTAACCAGTCCAAAATGCCCTATCAAATTCAACCCATCAAAGTCCATTATCCTTTTTTCAAGAATTTCAGCTATCTCATCACCGACCTGGCTACCAAGGAAACCGCCTTAATTGATCCCACCTGGGAATTCGCCAAAATCAACTCCGTCATTACCGGCCAAGCATTAAACCTGACCACCATCCTGCTGACTCACTCCCATTTTGACCATGTAAATCTGGTCAAAGCCTTTGTTAAACAGTATCAGCCCGGGGTTTATATGTCGGCTAAGGAGATCGCTTATTACCAATTTAATAGTCCCAACCTATATCCAGTCCAGCATAACGATGAAATCACACTTGGCGACACAACCATAACTTGCCTGGAAACCCCGGGGCATTCGGCGGGGTCCATGTGCTTTCTGCTGCCGGATGCGCTATTTACCGGGGATACCGTTTTTATTGAAGGCTGTGGCATGTGCAAGACGCCTGGCGGCAACCCTTGGGAAATGTATCAAAGCATTCAATTCATCAAGGAACGGGTGGCGCCTGAGGTTAAGATTTATCCGGGGCATTCGTATGGGAAAGCTCCCGGATATCCGCTCAGTTATTTACTCACCAATAACATTTATTTCCAGTTCGATTCCGGCGCGGAGTTCGTGGCCTACCGGATGCGGCCGCATCAAATCGGGCTGATGGATTTCAAATAAATTAACCGGCATACTGGTTCGTGTGGTTAGTATATATAACCATCCGGTTGCTGACAGGGATTTTTAAACTTCCGTCGAATACCCTTCCAAATAGTTATTTTATTGTTAGGTTTTCCTGGAAATATCCGTTAAGGGGGAAGATTCATGAAAACTCTCAAAAAAAAATCGTTGCTTATTGTATTAACTTTATTATTGATGATCAGTATCTCCATGACGCTAAACGCCGCCGGGCCGAAGAGCCAACCGGTGGGTGATCCGAAGGCGGTCCGGGGCGGGCAGTTGATATTGCATACCTCGGAGTTTCCCAAATCCTTCAATTACTTTGTCAATACCTCCGTCGACTCTCATTTGGTGTTTGGATTGACTTATGATACCTTGCTAGAGGTTCATCCATTGACTTTGGAATTCCAACCGTTAATCGCCAAATCCTGGGTGATATCCCCCGATAAAAAAGAATTTACTTTTACCATTGACCCGCGGGCCAAATGGTCGGACGGCAAGCCTATCACCACCGCCGATATTAAATTTACCTATGACACCATCATGAACCCCAAGAATCTCACTTCAGTTCAACGTATGTCACTGATCCGTTTCAATCCGCCGGTGGTTGTTAACGGGAATACCATTAAATTCACCGCCAAAACGGTTCATTACAACAACCTGGTGACACTTGCCACTTTAAACGTTTTGCCGAAACATCTTTTCAGCGGCAAGGATTTTAACAAGGCTTTTAATATGAAATTACCCCCCGGAAGCGGTCCTTACTATTTAAGCGAGGTCAAGGAAGGCCGGTATTACGTTTTAAAGCGCAATCCCAAATATTATGCGGACAAATTTCCCCACCACCGCGGCATGTATAATTTTGAAACCATAAAATTCAAGATAATGGATCCCAACGTAGCCTTTGAAGCGTTCAAAAAAGGCGATTTTGATATTTATGATGAAGTATCATCCAAGCGCTGGGTTGCCGAAACCAATACCACCCCCTTTCGGAAGAATTGGATTGTGAAGCAGAAAATCCATAATTATACGCCGCAAGGGTTCTCCGGTTTGGCGTTTAACATGCGTAAACCGTTGTTTCAGGATATCCGGGTCCGGGAAGCCATATCTCATCTCCTGGATCGGAAATATCTTTTGGAAAAAATAACGTATAATCAGTATCAACCACTGACTTCATACTGGCCTTCATTGTATGGAACCGCCAAAGCCAACGATCTGATTAATTACGATCCCGCCAAAGCCAAGCAACTCCTTAAAGAAGCCGGTTATGATCGTCTGGATAAAAGTGGTTATTTAATCAATTCCAAAAATGAGCGGCTGGAATTTTCGGTCTTATACGTAGGAGAGAGTTTTGAAAAACATTTGACTTATTTTGCGGAAACCTGCAAACAGGCGGGTGTGAAATTAAATCTGCAATTGTTATCCTGGGCCACCCTGATTAAGAAGATGGATAATTATGATTATGACACGGCGGCCTTTGCCTGGAGCGCAACACTGTTTGACGATCCCGAACAATTATGGCACTCCAAGCATATTCCCGAACCGGGCGGGAGCAATATTACCGGATATAAAAATCCGGCGGTTGACAAATTAATCGATTCAATGCCGCCGATTTTTGACGCCGCCAAGCGAGTTGAAATCACGAAACAAATCGACCGCATCATTTACCGGGAATACCCGTATGTGTTATTCTGGTATGCGAATTATACCAAAATTCTTTATAAGAATATCTTCGGAATGCCCAAAACGGTTTTTTCGAAATACGGTGGCGGCGGTTCAGCCTCCAGTGAGGCAATTGCGTATTGGTGGTATGATCCGGCCAAAGTGAAGCGCTATCAGCAAGCCCGGAAAAAGAATCAAACATTGCCGAAAGAACCGGAAGAAGTATATTATGATAAAAAATGACCATGATTTTCAGGATTTAACGGGTTTTAAGATTCAGTTCTTAAAAGTCCGGTGATGAATAATGTAGATCGAACGCAGGCAATTGTCAAAATGCTATAAACCTATAAATTATAAGCCATAAGCCATACGCATTATCCGGGAGACAAACAAATGCGCGCGTATTTTATTAAACGGTTTTTATTGATCATTCCCACATTACTGGGGATCTCCATCGCCTGTTTTATTGTGATGCAAATGGTACCGGGTGGACCCGTGGAACAATATATGCAAAAAATCAAGTATCAGTCTCAAATGGGTGAATCCGGCGCCGGTGGCGGTGGTAATTTCCAGTCAAGCATAACTCAGGAAGAACTGGCGAATATTCAGCGCTATTATGGTTTTGATAAGCCCATACTGACGCGGTATTTTATCTGGCTGGGAAAGATTGTCGTGCTGGATTTCGGGGATTCATACACTTATGAAACACCAGTGCTGGATTTGATCGTTAGCCGGATCCCGGTTTCCTTGACCTTTGGTTTAATCAGCTTATTGGTCACTTATTTGATCTGTATTCCCCTCGGCATCAAAAAGGCGTTGAATCACGGGGGTCCCTTTGACAATTGGAGCAGTTTTCTGATTTTTTTAGGTTACTCCATCCCCGGTTACGCTCTGGGGGTACTGCTCATAGTCTTGTTCGGCGGCGGCAGCTTTTGGAATATCTTTCCCATCAGCGGTATGGTATCCGATAATTTCGAGCAATTATCCTGGTTTGCCAAGATCTATGATTATGGCAGACATATGTTTTTACCGGTTTTATGTTATACCATTGGTGGTTTTGCCACTTTGACCTTATTAATGAAAAACTCCTTGATGGAACAGCTCAATCAGGATTATATCCGGACGGCCTTGGCCAAAGGGCTTTCTTACCACCAAGCGGTGTTCCGTCACGGTTTGCGAAATGCCTTGATCCCCATCGCCACCAATATCGGAATGATTATTAGCGTAATCCTGTCCGGTTCCTTTTTAATTGAAACGGTTTTCACCATTGACGGTATGGGTTTGTTGGGATATCAATCGGTGCTTAACCGGGATTATCCGGTTGCATTAGGAATTATTATTATTTCAAGCCTTTTGGCATTGATTGGCCGGATTATATCCGACTTTTGCCTGGCTCTGGTCGACCCTAGAATTAAGTTCCAGTAAGCGAATTGTGATGAACCGGTTTGAGAAATTATAGGAATATCACAATTCTCTTTGAGGAGGTCTAACAAGTTTGCATTGGTCACCGATCACCTTGAGACGGATCCAAAAATTCCGGCGAATGAAGCGGGCTTATTATTCTTTATGGGTTCTGCTTATTTTATATGTGATTTCGTTGTTTGCCAATTTTATTGCCAATGACCGGCCGCTCATTATAAAGTATCAAGGGAAGCTATATTTTCCGGTACTTCGTTTTTACGATGGCAGTAATTTCGGATTAGACGCCACCGATGTCCCCAATTATAAACAATTGCAAAAAAGCCCGGCTTTCCGAAGCGAAAAGGGAAACTGGATCTTCTTTCCCATATTGCCCTATGGTTCCAATGAATCCCTGGCTGAATTGAAAGGCAATCCCCCCACGCCGCCAACCCTCCAAAATTTATTGGGGACTGACGACCGGGGGCGGGATATTCTGACCCGGTTACTGTACGGTTACCGGATCAGCTTTAGTTTCGCCTTGTTGATCACTTTTGCCAGTATGGCGCTGGGGATTATTATCGGCGCATTGCAAGGGTACCTGGGGGGATGGTTTGATTTATCAATGCAACGTCTGATAGAAATCTTCGCGGCGCTACCGTTTTTATATATTGTGATTATTATCGGGAGTTCACTGGGCACCACGTTTATTACCTTGCTCATCATTTTTACCATCTTCGACTGGGTGGGAATATCGTATTATATGCGTTCGGAGTTTTTAAAGTTGCGTCAAATGCAATATGTGGAAGCCGCAAAAGCTTTGGGGGTGAAGGATTGGAAGATTATGTTCCGCCATATTCTTCCCAACGCTTTAACTCCGATTATCACGTTTCTGCCGTTTGAATTAATCGGTTCTTTTGCATCCTTGTCGGCTTTGGATTATTTAGGTTTTGGGCTTCCGGCTCCGACTCCCAGTTGGGGGGAGTTGATGCGCCAGGGAATGAGTAATATATCTTCTTACTGGCTCTCGCTCTTCCCGGTGTTGGCCTTGTTCATCGTATTGTTATTAATTGCCTTCGTGGGTGAGGGCATCCGGGATGCTTTTGATCCCAAAGAGTATCATAAAATGGAGTAACTGATGACCAACTCAATTTTAAAAATAAATAAGCTCCGGGTCGAATTCCCGGGGGAATCGGGAGTGCTCAAAGCGGTTGACGGCGTTTCCCTGGAATTAAACCAAGGCGAGATCCTGGGCCTGGTTGGTGAATCAGGATGCGGTAAATCGATAACCGCTTTATCCTTGCTGCGTTTGATTCCAGCCCCAGGCCGGATCGTGTCCGGAGAGATTTGGTGGCAAGGCCGGAATCTTTTAGATCTGCCGGTATCCAACATGGTTAAACTGCGGGGTAAGGATATGGGAATCATCTTTCAGGATCCCCTGACCAGTTTTAACCCCGTCCAAAAGATCGGCCGCCAGATTACCGAGGCCATCCAACTTCATCTGGATTATAAGCCGGAAGCGGCCCGTGAACTTGCCATTCAAGCTTTATCGAAGGTAGGGTTGCCCGATCCGTCCCGGCAATATGAAGTTTATCCCCATGAACTTTCCGGCGGCATGCGGCAGCGGGCCATGATTGCCATGGCTTTGATCTGCGAGCCCCGCTTGCTCATCGCCGATGAACCCACCACCGCTTTGGATGTAACCATTCAGGCGCAAATCTTGGAGTTATTACGGACTTTGCAGGCCCAAAACGGTATGTCCGTTTTATTGATCACCCATAATCTGGGGATTATAGCCGAAACTGCCACCAAAGTAGCCGTGATGTACGCCGGAAAAATTGTCGAAACCGCCCCCGTGGCCGAAATTTTTAAAATGCCGTTGCATCCTTATACCCACGGCCTTTTGGAATCCATTCCCCGGATTCATCAATCCAAAAGCCTGTACGCCATTCCGGGTTCGCTCCCTGATCCTTTCGATTTACCGGCTGGATGTTACTTCGCACCCCGCTGCCCACGGGCTATCGATATCTGCCGGGAGCAGATCCCGGAACTTACACTTAAAACCCCGGATCATGGGGTGGCTTGTTGGCTACACAAATGACACTTCACTCTTCACTCTTCACAATTCTAACTTGAATTTTATAAGGAGTCTCAATGGAACACTTGCTGGAAGTCAACGAACTAAAAAAATATTTTCCGGTTCGGGCCGGGGTTTTAGGACGGGTGGTCAAGTATGTCCGGGCGGTGGACCGGGTAAGCTTTACCATTGGACCGGGGGAGACATTGGGACTGGTGGGGGAGTCGGGGTGCGGTAAAACCACGGTAGGCCGGACTATGTTACGCTTGATTGAACCCACCGGGGGCCAGGTATGTTTCAACGGTATTGAAGTTAATGGTTTATCCAAGCGGCAATTGCAAGCGCTACGGACTCGGATGCAGATCATTTTTCAGGATCCGTTTGCTTCGCTGAATCCCCGCCGGGTAGTTCTGGATCTGGTCGGAGAAGGGTTGTCTGAACATCACTTGGTTAAAAACCGGCTTGAAATGCAGGAGCGGGTGGTGTCGTTACTTGAACTCGTGGGGCTGCCTCCGCAAAGCTTATACCGTTACCCCCATGAATTCTCCGGGGGGCAACGGCAACGTTTAGCCATTGCCCGGGCTATATCATTAAGTCCGGAACTGGTGGTTTGTGATGAAGCCGTTTCCGCCCTTGATGTTTCGGTTCAAGCCCAGATTATTAATTTGCTGATGGAACTCCAGAACCGGTTGAAAATGGCCTATCTCTTCATCGCCCATGATCTGGCGGTGGTGAAACATATCTCCCGGCGAATTGCGGTGATGTATCTGGGGCAAATCGTGGAATTGGCCGAAACCGGCGAGTTGTTCGCCAATCCCTTGCACCCTTATACCCAAGCTTTACTATCCGCCATTCCCAACCCCGATCCGGCGCTGAAATCCAAACGGATTCTAATTTCCGGGGAAGTTGATAATTTATTAACTCTCACCGCCGGTTGTTGTTTTCAATCCCGTTGTCCCGCCGCCATGGATGTTTGCCGGCGGCAGGAACCGCTTATGACTGAATTGAATGGGCATTTTGTGAAGTGTTTTAAAGTTCAGCCGAAAGTCTAAAGCCAAAAGTCGAAAACGAAGGCTCCCGCCAGACAAATGCTGATTTGAATTACAACAATTTTTCGCCAGCTCCTGTTTTTGATTTTCTACTCTTACATTTTAAAGATCATCTGGAGATTATAACCACGCAGGGAGTGGTAACCGGCTCCTATACCAAAACCTTCATCTTGATGAAATTGCAAACCGTAGGAATAGGCGAAACTGCCTTCGGCGCCGGTATATTCCCGGTATACCCAACCGGTGGCGTTGGATTGCGACAGCACCTCGTACCCTAATAAGTAAACTCCAGCCCCCACATAGATCGAACAACTCTCCCCCAAGTCAAAGTATCGTATAAGATCCACACCCAAAAGCAAGCTATCATAATGGTCATTGATAATGGTATAATCTGTGTGCGGACAAGCATAATCGAGCATTCCGGGATATGACCGGCCACCAAGGCCAAGTTCCACGCCATAATGCCCAAAGCGCATTGCACCGGAAAAATTGAACATGGAATCATTGTGTCCGAAACTTCCATATATATAGTTTTCGGAGGCGGAGGCCATTCCGGCAATGAATAATACCAAAGCCAGAGTGAGAACGACGGTTAGGCTGATTTTTTTAAACATGAGAATCACTCCTTGTTTTATTTCAATTATTGTTTCCTTATGTTTCATTGTAACGGGGAGGTATAAAATAAAAATAAGATAATGGTGAAAAAGTATGAAATTATGTGAAGAATTTCAAGGCTAAAAACGTAACTCCCTTTTAGATATATCGGATAATTGATTTTCGAAGCGTATTTTTTATGCCGGACTTTGTCCAGCGTGATGGTTAATACAAAAATCATATACAAGGAGGATGAAGTATGCCGAAAGAGCTTCTGCTCACCATAATGAGGCGCCAGCTATTTTTTGAACTGGCCGCAACGGGAATACTATCCATCATATCCTGGCTCATCGTTTTTGCTTTGGGTTTTCAGGTGTTAAACCTGAAAACCCGTTTGCGCGCCATCTTGCCCGCGGCATTACTGATGGCTTTATATAGCCTGTTCGCCACCCAATACTTTTCCACCCTTGGTTTTAACCTATTGATGCTGCCTTTGTATATTTTGCTTTTATTCTGGATTACCGACGGACTTCAATTCATTCAATTATCCTGGGCGGGTTTGATTGCAGTTACCAGCCAGGCCCTGGGAACGGTATTCGTGATTACCTTATGCGTTCTGGATAACAATATCGCCACGTTTTTTTTAAAAAGCCTTCATGGAAATATGATGGTGATCACCGCCGGTATGGTATTCCCGGTGATTTTGTTACTGAGCCTGCCTAAATTTAACAATATCTCTCTGATACAGTTCCTGGGAAAAAAGAAAGACCGCAAGCCGGATTTTCAAATTCTTATCGTTCCAGCGTTAGTGTATTTAGGAATTTTGGCCGGTTTAAAAATTCCTTTACATAACCACACCATTTACTCCGATGTAATTTATTATAATCTGAAATATATATGGGCAACAATGGCCGTTGTCGCATTAATATATCTTTATGATCTCCATCACACCCGGAAAAAGGCGGCCTTATATGTTTTCAACGAACCTACGCCGTTTTCTTGCGTAATGAAAGTACTCCGGCGTGTAATGTTGGATGAAGATGGAAGATTCAGGCCGGCCAATCAAGAATTACCCCAATTCAATGATATATTTGAAGGGGTTGATATCAAACCGGAAGAAGTATCCCTGATTGTTGCCAATGTTATCGCCAAGGCAAAAAATTTGTTTAATAAAACTTTTATCGAAGATTATTCAGCCCAATTTACAAAACTGACCCAGATTGAGATCGAAGTGATGATGATGATCTCCCGGGGCGACAACAACAAAAAAATCGCCAATTCTCTCAAAATCAGCGAACAGCAAGTCGAAAATATCATTACCAATCTCAAGATTAACTTTGGGGTGGATGATGAATTTCTACTCGGCGCATATATCATACTTTTAGATGGCGCATCGAACAACGAATAATACGCTTTGAAAAGAGAAATCCATTCTTAATTTGTTCAAATTCATATCCCGATGGAGCGAAATATGATAGAATGAATTTTGATTGATTTTGATTGATCGAATTCGAAAATATTAAAAGTGAGGCTCTGAAATGAAAATTGGTATTTTAACCGACAGTACCGCAGATCTCCCGCAAGCTTTGGTTAAGGAGTACGGGATCGAAGTTATACCGCTGCAAGTATCCATTGATGATCAGCAATATACGGATGGAGTCGATCTGACTCCCGATGAATTTTTCGAAAAAATCCGGCGGGGAGAACACCGGGTATCAACCTCCCAACCGGCTCCCGGAGCTTTTATCGAATGTTATCACCGGATGCTGGAACGTTTTGATACAGTCCTGGCTATCCATATGACCGGGAAATTATCAGGAACAGTACGCGCCGCCGAATTGGCCGGTGAAATGTTCCCCGACGGGAAAATCCGGGTCATCGATTCCAAATCCACTTCCATGGGTTTGGGCGGCTTGGTTTTGGAAGCGGCCCGGGCCGTGCAGCGGGGGATGAATATGGAACAAATAATCGCCATGGTCCAACACTTGCGTGAACGGGTTCATTTTTTGGTAACCTTGGATACCCTGGAGTTCGTCCGGCGCGGGGGCCGGGTCAGCCGGTTGCAGTCTTTATTCAGCTCCGTCTTGAAAATTAAAGTACTGCTTAAGTTAATCCACGGAGATGTGGAAGCGGTGGCCAAGGTCCGGACCCGGCGGGAGTCCATAGCCATATTGTTCGAGAAATTCAAGGAACAATTAGCGGAAGAAACCCGGGCCGTCATCTCGATCATGCATACTGCCGCCGAAGAAGAGGCTTTGAAATTAAAATCGCTTATCCAGGAAACATTTCAAAATGCGGAAATAATTGTGAACCAGGCGGGGCCGACATTGGGAATCCATGTGGGGCCGGGGGCTTTAGCGTTGATTATGGCGCCAAAGGAGTAGCTATTGCCGGGAAACTTTCAGGAAGCTGGATCTATCCACTCAAGGAAGCGGAGAGGGAAGCCAACGCCCATCCTGGACTGGGATCTCGGGATTGTGTCCGGGATGGCCGGCATGGGCAAAGGAGCGTTCGCCGTTTGGCTGGCGCGAGTTTACGGCGCTTTGCGTTGGTGAGCTTAAGTATTACGAATGCGTTATTTCAATAAATCGGTCTTCGTTAGTCCAGGAATTTCTGGTGTTATCGAATCTGTTCAGTTCAATATTGATAGTTGTCTCGGTTATTTGTCCCGCTTTATTGATTTCCGGCTCGATGGATTTTTTCACTATATTTTTGATAACGTCCTTAGTCATTGGAATCTCGACGGATTCCAGGGCTGTTATGGATGCTTTAAGGGTATCAAGAGATTGGGAAATATGCTTTATCTTTTCCAAAGCCAACTTCGTTGTTGTTCTCAATTGATATATATCATGAATACCCCTTCTTAATTTATCTCTGACAATACTTCCTTCATTCGCATCAATTCTTAAATCGGTTGCTGCAATCGCAACAGTGCCTAATACTCCAGCGGCAATACCTTCAGCCAATCCGCCGACTGTTAGTCTTATTTCTCTGCCAATAACCGGAACCGAACAGGAAATAAGAACTCTTGTCGCGGATTCCGCTGTCAAGACTCCATTACGGACTAGAAATCGGGTAGCCGCTGGAGCTAGGTATTTTATCACGGCGGTAAAATCCGCAATGTCGATAATTGTTTTACTGAGAGTTACTAAGCGATGAGCTTTATCAATTTTAGCGGAGGCATCTTCAACATCTTGGAAGATATCAACTGAACTGGTGTCAGGTTGACTTAAATCCGCTTTGTTATATGTATCAAGAATTAGTTGACTCGTATCAATACATTGTTGTTGAAATTTTTCATAAATATTTGCCGCTTCATAAAGAAAATTTTGCGAATCTGTGCCGAGTTCTATAAGTCTGGTTTGGCGTTTGTCGTTATCCGGGAAAAATATTCCCTCCGGGAGATTTTGTGTGTCCGTACCGGGTTCGGTTAGTTGCGTATGACAGTTGATATTATCCACTTTTTTCCGCCTTATTAAAGTTTTAATTTTTTATGATTTAATTATGGCCAATTTTAAATTTGTTATGCGTAGGTCATCATAAAAAAAAGCTGTTCCAAAGACAAAAACTTTTGAACAGCCCTTTTCCAATTTAAACAGGGAAATATCCAAATCATAACTCTAACCATTCGGGGTGAACTGGCTCTTTTCCTCAATATTCACTACCGACACTTCATGCTCCGCCAGCTCCGCCAATATTTTCTTCAAATCATCATAATCGTGCAGCAGCTGATCCAGCTTTTCAACCAGTATATGGGTAAATTCTCCCTGGCGGATCCGCCGCATCATCTCCTGATATGCAGGCCGGTCCACCTCCCGGTCAAAAATCCCCACCTCATCGAAGACTTCCCAATTGGAAATCTTTAAGCTGTTTTGGCAATAATCCGTTAGTATTTTCCGCTGGCCGGATAGGTTTTTTTCCTGGTAATAAGTGGGGACCCGGTTATAAATAGCTATTTTAGAATTCTTATGGTAAGAAATGATCTATCATCCTTTATTCGTAGTCAATCGGCGTAAATCATCTGGTTTCAGGGAGAAATATATGCGTTTTCATTCAATTTTGCGCCAATCGATTGTCATGTTTGTATAGACAGTATGCCCAATCATTCCGGAGCCCATGCCGGATCAAATTCATTAATCGAAGTTTTGGTCAGATTAATTAACTTTTTCCCATGGATATCGATAATGAAAATATCCCAATCCGTACCTGTAAATCCAGCACAGGCGATTTTTTTATCATCCGGGGACCAGACGGGACCCCGGACTTTAAAATCGGAGGGAGCTAGCCTGGTGGGGGCGCCGCCATAACTGTTCATTACATAAATGGTTTCGCCAAAATTGCGGGTTGACAAAAAAAGGATTTTACGTCCGTCATGGGACCATGAAGGAGAATAGTCCATTCCCGGATTTCTGGTTAAATTCTTTAGGCCGGTTCCGGAGATATTATCAGCGGCAACGGTATAAATCTCCTGGTTGCCGTCACGATCCGAACGAAACACAATCGTAAGGCCGTCAGGCGACCATGAAGCAGAATCGTCATTGGCCGGATTGTTGGATAAATTGGTTGCGCCGCTGCCGTCGGAGTTCATGACGTAAACCTCGGGATTGGCGTCCCGGTTGGAAACAAAAAGGATTTTACTTCCGTCCGGAGACCACAGGGGTTCGGTATTGTCAAAATCGCCGTTGGTTAATGCATTGTCACTGCTGACGATGATGGTATTTTGAGTGCTGCGGTCAAGGACCATGTTGTAAATCTGGGATTTTCCGTTGACTTTTGCTACATAGGCAATCTTTCGGCCGTCCGGGGACCAGGCCGGGCTGTGGCTGTTCCGGCCACTGTTGGTTAACTTCCAGGCGGCGCTACCGTCCGCTTTGATGACCCAGATATCAAAGTAACCGCTTTCGTTTTGGGAAGAGTAGGCAATCCATACAGCATCCGGAGACCAGACGGGGTTCATACTCCATACATCCCGGTGTGAAAGCACCTGGCGGTTGCCGCCATCCTCTTTCATCAGATGAATCCCTTGTTTATCTTCAATGAGGGTGGTAAAAACCAGGGGGTAAGTTTTGGCAGTTTGGGTTTTACAGCCTGAAAGCAAAAAACTGACACCAATCAACAGGATTAACACTAACTTTGAGATTCGCTTCATCCATATCCCTTCCATTTTTATATATTTATGCAGGACACCAGGTTTTAAACCGGTTTAATAATACTTTCTTTGATAAATTATCGGCTATATCCCCCAAAAAATGAATAATTAAGGTATAATAATATCCATGCTCAATGTTAAACTTGGACATCATTCAAATATCGATGATAAAATTTTGGGGGTTCAACATGAAATCAATCATTCAATTCCGGGTTCGATATCAGGAGACCGACCAGATGGGAATCGTGCATCATTCGGTCTATTATGTTTGGTTTGAAATGGGCCGGACCGAGTGGATGAGAGAACGGGGGCTTTCCTATCGCGATTGTGAAGAGAAGGGTTGGTTGTTGCCATTAATTGAAAGTGGCTGCCAATATTTAAAGTCAGCCACTTATGACGACTTGATTGAACTGGAGACCCTGATGACACCCGAAAAAGGAGTTTCTTTTCGATTCGAGTATACGGTCCGCAAGATCCCCGAAGGGACCGTATTGGCCCGGGGTTTTACCCGGCATGTTTGTACCAACCGGGACCAAAGGATTGATAAAACAGCTACCAAACAGTTGAAAAATTTATTTCAGGAATCGATTGGGCTTTAAGTCGGTCACCGCTGGTTCGAGGCGGACATATTATGTTCATCAGAAAAGTTATTCTTACTCCCAGTAAGTATAAGCTTCGGAATCCAAACGGGAGTAGGGTGGAGGAGGAGAGGCATGACACCGTTAATGAATGGTCAATGCCAACCTGATCCATTAAGAGCTTTGAGCCCGCGTGAAAAAGAGATATTACCCTTGGTTGCCCAAGGTTTAGATAACCGTCAAATCGGAAAAATACTATTTATTAGCGAAAAGACAGCCAAGAATTATATTACCAGCATTCGCAAAAAACTTGGTTTGGCAAACCGGACTCAAATTGCTCTATTTGCAATCAGGGAAGGGCTAATTAACGTAAGTCCTAAAGAATCGGTTTAAATAAATCTTTATAATGTTTAGGGGCCGAAAGGCCTATATTTTTAATATTACCGCCTGAAATTTTTGTTATCCCAAAAGGCATTAAATACCGGGGTTGCCCAATTTTACATAAAGGGTTATGCACACTTTTGCTGAAATCAATAAGCGACCGAAATCGTTAAACGGCCTATCATGGTTATGGGGATCAACTCATTTTATCGCAGCACTATACCTGTAATCGATGGAGGTTATATGTCGCAAAATACTTCGCAGCTGAATAATTCACAACGAATACCACGGTTAACGTTCATATACGCTTTGATCATGGTATTCATATTCATGGCAACGAATCCGGTAATGGCTATTGCTCACGACACTCAAAACTACGCAGATCTCGAAGAGGTTTCCCGGGTAAGGGTTACGCAGATCTTCAAATCCGGTTGTGAAACATTCGGGGAGAATCAATCTTCCAATCGTAAAGGCCAAATTATAGTAAGCGCAGCCGTGCTGAAAATGTTTGCCTTGGTTAACCAGGAAAGAATGGAAGCTGGTTTGACTAAATTGAAGATTGATATGACCTTGATGAAACTGGCCGGGGAAAAAAGCCAAGATATGGTTCGTTTTAACTATTTCGGTCACTATTCAAAACGTTTGGGCACGATTTATGATCAATTGGATCGCGCCCAATTTGAATATCAATGCGCGGCTGAAAATTTAATCGGCGCCCCGAGTCCCAAGCGGGCTATCCAAACCGTGTTCGCCAGCCCGGCCCATCGCGGCAATATCTTAAACCCTCGTTTCCAAAAAATTGGCATCGGAATCGTCAGAGGGGGACCTTATGGAGAAATGATTGTTCAGATTTTAGTCGACTAGGAGTTTGGGTGCGTAACACGTTTTAATAGCCTTAACTTTACTTTATTTGGAATTTACTTTGCGGGTGGTGAATTATAAAGGCAAGGGCATTAAGCCTTTCTGCCTTTTTTACCCTTTTTAATATCGTATCATGAGCCGACCACTCTCAACGATAATCGTTATCTTTTTTCATCGGTTGACCATTCCCCCGGCTCCGCAGTAAAGCAATAAAATATGAACCGAAAGGCCGTAAAAAACCCCCGTTTTATTGCAACATTGAAACTAATTGCATTTAAATCTTTTTGCGCATCATCCAATTCCTTTAACAGCTTTCGAACCTCAACCGGCCCGGCTTGGGTTTCTATCATTTCCGGCAATGCCTCCAGGGTGTCCATAATTGATTCAAGTTCCTGCCTTTTGGCGGTATAGTTTGGGCTTGCCATTTCAAAATTTACACGGTTTATTTCATCTTCTAACGCATTAAAAACTGCTTTTAAAAATGGGTCTTTAATCATTCCCATATCCTCCCCAGTTTTTTATCAATCGCCATTCATAAAACCGCCATCCAAGCCGGTAAAATCTTTCATTTTGAATGGGAAAACAATCCAACAGGGTTAGAGACTAAGCCCTAACCCTGTTTAATACTGTATTTAAGGGATTATTTTTTTATTAAGTAGTCCACAACCACTTCAATCATGGGGTTACTAAAGTTAGTGGTTGGGAAAATACAATTCAGGCCAACGGCAAAGTTGCCGGAAGCGTAATCAACCCCCAATAAAGCGAAGGCCGAGGAATTGGCATATTTGATTCCTGCATTGCCCACCCAATTTTCACTAAAGAAATATTCGACTTGGGCAAGCGCCCCAAAGCTACCGGAACCCATGCTATCATAGCTTACCATTCCCGCCATAGCCATATTGGGGCTGATGAAAGTTTTCCCCCGCAGATCGGCCTTCCAACTGCCCGTACTGAAAAAACGGTAATAAACATCGGCGGAAAGGTTTTTCACGATGGCATACCGGCCCGATACCACAAAGTAACTAAGCGAGGTATCATACATAACGCCTAGCGCCAGTTTATCATTAATTCCGGCGATAACGGCAGGATAAAAATAATTTCCACCCGAAGTAAACATGCTATCAACCTCCAGCACAAACCCCTGCGGGACGTTTACACCCAAAGCGCCGGCGGAGGCGCCGGCAGTAAATGCGCCCATCATCATAACGGTTAACAAAAGGATTATGTATTTTTTCATGGTAAATTCCCCCGTATGTTTGTTTTTAATTCGATAATATTGTTTTATTAATTGGCCGATCTCCACAGACAAGCCCAGGGCTTCCCACTTTTTCACCACGCGAAATGGCGGTGTCTTTTACGGCTTGATGTCTGTTGCCCGGTGTTATTGGTGTTACTCTGTATACCGGCTTCAGATTTCGGGATATATTCCTCTTTCAATATAATTTGATCGGTTATCACATAATCCCATGGTTGCCGGTGCATGAATGGTTTCCGCAAAACCAATAGAATCAAACAGTTGGCGGTGATCGGAATCTCGTTGGCGGCCACCGCTCGAAGAGTGCGGATCATGATCATATCGCCTTCAGCGGTGATTTGGCGATGGTTGAAACTGCATTGGATGCCGGTAAGTCCGGCAAATGTTTGTTCTAATTCCTCTTTTATTTCGGCGGACGTATAAAAACGGTTCTCATCACGGGTTATATCAGCCGCCACCGAAGGATCATTGTATAAACTGATAAATAATGGGATATTCGCCGTTTGATAAGCTGCTTGCAACCGGTCCAAAAACTGGTCCGCAATCATTACCGGATCTTGATGGGGCCAGCCGCAATTTTTATCTCCCGCCGCCAGTCCGGCTGAAGGACCCCCGTTACAAATAAAGACCGCCAAGATCACCAAAAACCAAATTTTTTTCGACATCAATCATTGACCTCCTTTTTTATTGTAGGCGATTTGAACAATTCAAACCGCTTAAAAACCGGCGAATCCACTTCTATAAATATCTACCTTGAAAATTCTAAATGCCTAAAAGCAACTCACCCCTTCGGTCTCGCGTCCATAGGACGCGCTCTCTCTGATGAGACATGGAGGCTGTCAAAGTACACTGTAACTTTATAGTTCATCGCTTTTTGATCCCTGTGCCCTTTATAAGTCCTTTATAAGGGTAACCACTATCCTTAGCAGTCTAAAAGATCCTTTATGGAGAACTAGGAGTCTGTGCGGCTAATCGATTTTCGAAACATATTTGGTATCGCGCGACATGTTCTAATATAATATATAGTGGTTTTGAGTAATTAAAACGTGTTACTCGCACAGACTCCTGGGGCAATAATCGAATATCTGTGATGTCAACTGGGTTTGTGATGCCAATCATTTTTGGTTAAAG
>JAEZJQ010000134.1 GCA_023436305.1 Bacillota bacterium | reverse complement strand
TTACGGTATTCGTAAGCCTTTTCCTGAACCTTTTCCCCGCTGAAAATGTACCGGTCGTCGATGGTGGTATTGGCAATCTCCACGATTCCGTCCCGGATCTGGTCAATTTCCTTGGCCATGGCATCCCAGGATTCAAAGGTATTGGAATCGTTGGCCCCCGCGGTCACCAGTTCCCGAACCCGCTCTAAATAGTCAACCACGCTCATCAGCGAATTATCGGTTAAATCAAGCCAGCCGCTGGCCCGGTTGCAATTTTCGGTATATTGGGCGATCTCCGTAAGATTGGTGCGGTAAGTCATCGCCCGGCTGGTACCGAAGGGGTCATCGGAAGGAATATTGATTCGTTTCCCGGTATAGATCTCCTGCATCCTGCGCTGGATAATCTCTTCGCTGCGCATCATATTAAAAGTGGCAGTGCTGTACATCATTCGATTGCTAACCCGCATATAAAATCCCTCCCTGGTCAGCCAACCGGTTCCACGAAAATAGAAACGGACTGGCTATAAAACGACTATATTTTTAATTTATTGATAACCACATCCAACATTTCATCCATGGTCGATATGATCTTCGCCGCGGCATTGTACCCTTGTTGGAACTTGACCATATTGGTCATCTCCTCATCCATGGAGACCCCGCTAATCGATTCCCGGCGCAAGTTCAGGTTCTCAATCAACAATGCCTGATGATCCGCTTTGGTCCTGGCAATCGAGGATTTTTCGCCGATGTCGTTGACGAAGGTTCCCAAAAAATCTCCGATGGTGGTGGTATTGCCGTTCATAATTTTTTGATGTTTCAGTTCATAAATTTTTTCAATGATTTTATTATTTCCGTCAAGACCCAAATTCGAATCGGAACAGGCGATTCGCAATAAACCGATTTGGGAACTATCCCCGGGATTGATGGTTTCATCCTGGAGTTCGTCGGCCAGGTCGATGTCCATGGCATTGGTTCCTTTAAAAAAGTTGAAGCCGGTGCTGCCGTCAAGCCCGTACCCGGTGCTATGCAAGGCATTCACTTGGGTAATCAAGGTGCTTGCGAAATTATTCAAGTCGTTAAGAATTTTGGGGATCTCCTGATCGCGGATTTCCAATAGCCCCTTAAGATTGCCACCGGTGACTTCCACCGGCATATCCGGCGGCAAATCCGGATTATCCCATTTCAGGGTAACCATACCCGGGTCATTGGGGTTAAGAACCGTATTGATTTTATTGGCAACGGACCCGTCCACCAGAGCGACCCCTTTAACCGTAACTTTAATCCGGTTTAAGGAATCGGTGGTATAATTGACATTGACCATTTTCGAAAGATCTTCCACCAGAAGATCCCGCTTGTCCATCAAATCATTGGGATTATCGCCCAGAGCGCTGATTTTCCCGATCTGGTCGTTTAAGGCGGCGATTTCCGTGGCAATTTTATTGATATCGGTAACGTAATTGACGATCCGCTGATTGGCGTCAGTCCGTAAATTCTGTATCCGGGTATAATCATCCCGGATGGTGGATGTCATCGCCAAAGTCCGTTCCTGCAGTTCGTCACGCGCCGGAATCGAGTCGGCAGCGTTGGCTAAATTTTGCAACGCTTTCCAAAAATCATCCACACTGGTCCGGATATTGGAATCTGCCGGTTCATTCAGGATGACTTCGACCTGATCCAGCATATCCCGCCGCGACTCCCAATACCCGAGGAGCGTTGTTTCACGCTGAATCTGGATGTCGATTAATTGGTCCCTGATGCGAAGCACCGAGGTGACTTCCACTCCCGTACCGATTTGTCCGGCGGCGTAAGGCCGGTTAAAACCCGGATAGGTAAACGGATCAGTCTCAGTGATTTCGCCCCGTTGGCGGGAATAGCCCTCCGTGCTGGCATTGACAATATTGTGACCGGTAATATCCAAACTTTTTTGATGAGTTGCTAAACCACGGTAACCGATTTCCAAACCGAAAAAAGTTGATCTCATTCGAAAGTCACCCCTTATAATCTAACAAATGATTTTGCTTTTGATTGGCGATTCTACCGGAGGGTTCGTAAAGCCCGGCATTATTTTCCGATACCGATAGTATTGAATTAAGCGTAAACTGCACCAGTGATAATGAATCGCGAATCATATTAAAATTTAACTCGTTATTCATCTGCAATTTACGGGCCGAAATTTTAATTTTATCGACTAATTCCCGAATCTCGGCCGGAAACCCGGCCCCATCCGTTTGGCCTTGTAAAAAAAATTGCACCTGTTGGGAACAGGCGTCATCGTTAACTCTTAGTTTTTTTGACAACGCCTCCTCCTTGAGGCCGATTGCTTCTAAAGAATCCAAATCATCATTGAACAGCGCATCGGTTTTCAAATGACTTAAACGGTCGAGTTCTTCAATAAGTTGCAATTCTTGCAGCAGAGATTGTTGTAAAGAGTTATTGTCATTCATTGGCAAACCTCCTTACAAACCCTGGAAAGATTTACCGCCCGGCAATTTCATCCACCAAACTCCGGCTAATTATCTTGAGCGCTATGTCTTGACTCGGAACCTGGTAAACGCCTTCCTGAATTTGTTTTTTTAGTTCACTAATTCTTTCGGCACGAACCTCGGGAGACTTTAGTACCTGTTCTTTAACAAATTGTAATTCTTGCGCCCGGGATGACAGTACCAGCGAATCTGTCCGATTAACCGCCTGGTCCGGATAGTCACTCCTCTTCCTTGCTCCGGTGATTTGATTTAACTGCAAGATACTTTGAAGTTGCTTATTGGAGATGATCATCCTTATCACCTTCCTTTTATATTCCCTTTTCTTTTTACGTTTGTTTTTATTTCTTTTTCTTTATTATGTGTTCGTAGGTATGAACCCGGCCGGATTGCCATTGATTATTGGCTACCGGTTTAATGGCCGGCGACGGCGCGGCTTTTTGAAACTCATTTTTCATTTCCGTTACACATTTTTCACAAAAACGGCCTTTGGAGATTGCTTGACCGCATTTTTCACACCGTAATTCCTCAGCGTCGCTAACTTGAATATTATCCGCCAATAAGCGGCCTTCCTTTAACAATCTGGATATTACCTTGGGATCAATCCCGGTTGCCTTGGTTACTTCAAGCGTGGTGGAATTGGGATGAGAAAACAAATATTCCCGCACTTTTTCAAAATCCTCTTGTTCCTGTTTGGCACATTCGCCACAAACCGAAGTTCCTCCGACAAAATTAAATACTTTACCACAACGTTTACAATTCCTGATGTCCATTATTTCCCTCCATACGCATATGAGCCTCGTTATCGCTTAGAGCCATAGTGTATCAAGAACGCCTACCGCAACCGTCAACACTTTCACATCCAAAGCTCCAGCCCTTAATAAAACTCTGGCGGCTTCGGAAGCGGTTGCTCCGGTGGTTAAAATATCATCGACCAATAGTACTTTGGCGCCCGTCAAACTTCCGGCGCCTACCACCCGGAAAGCTCCTTGCATATTACGAAAACGCTCTTCTTTACATAACGTATTTTGTGATTCCGTAAATTTTTCCCTCACCATTATATCGTTTGCTTGTGGAATCCCCAAATACCTCTGTAATGGTTTAGCCAACAATTCCGCCTGATTATAGCCCCTTTGCTTCAGTTTTTGGTCGTTTATCGGAATTGGAATGATTAATTTGAAATCTTGAAAATTGCGATGGAATTTTATCCACTCCACCAGTAGCTTTCCTAAGACTTCTCCCAGTTCAGGACGGTACCGGTATTTTAATTCCGCCAAAATCTCCCGTAAACTGCCTTCATATACGCCAACCGCCCTTGCCTCGGAAAAGTAATATGGGGTTTCGCGGCATTGCCGGCATAATTGTTCCGAATATACTTCCAGCCGTTGCGGCCGTCCGCACTGAGCACAAATCGGCGGCGTCACCAAGGCGATTTTTTGTAAACAATTTTTCCCAATTCCCCGGCTGTAGCTTTTTTCTTGTTGACAAACCGGGCATAATTCCGGGGCCGGGAAAATCAACTCCGTCAGACCGGTATAAATTTGTCGGTGTAACCATTTAAGCTTATCTATATTAATCATCGTCATAATCCGCATTTTTTTTAATAAGTCCAAAGACCTAATTTACAATTTTTTTATCAAAAAGCCCAACATATTGTATTTTATTTTTGGGGCTTTATCCTATATATAGGGTTCTTCCGGTTATATGTTAACTAGCAGTTTCCAAAACCCAAATTTATGATTATTTCCCTAATAATAATTATTCGGCATTTTTGCTCATAAGTATTATACCTAATCTAAAAAACCTAACCGGTAACCTTCCCGGTTCATATCGGTGATGACCCGATGGGCTTGTTTCATTGACTGGGTCATGGTTTTTCCAATAAACAACACGTTGGCCGGTTCCCCCAACCGTCCCGCCCGTCCGGCGATTTGAATCAAACTCCGGCTGTTAAAGATCATTTCATAATCCGCCCATCCAACGATAACGTCAACATTGGGAATGGTTATGCCCCGTTCAAAAATGGTGGAGGTGACTAAAAAGTCAAGCCCTCCCTCCAACAGAGCGGCCTTGACTTTGCTGCCGTCCCCGGTTCTGGAATGAGTTACCGCCCCTTGAATGCCTTCGGCGCTAGCCCAAGCTACCAAATCCCGCCCTAACTCTTCAATCATTTTAATGGTGGGCAGAAAGAACAGCACCTTGCGTCCAACGGCCTTCCGTTGCCGTAAAAAATTCTGAACGACCCCCGGCGGTTCCCAGTTGGACGAAATGGATGGCTTTCCTTTAATTTCTAATTTAATAAATTCGGGAACGATCAGCGGGCGGCGATGGTGCCGGGCCGGGATGGAGACGTAGGGGATTTTACCGCTTGCCGCTTTTTGCATTAAGCTCTCATCCGGAGTGGCGCTCATGATGATTAGCCGCCCGTTATCTTTTAAGGAGCGTTTTACCGCATATTGAAGCATAGCGCTACCCTGGTATGGAAAAGCATCGGCTTCATCCAGAATTACCAAGTCAAAGCGTTGATAAAACCGTAAACACTGGTGAGTAGTGGCCATGGTTAGCTGGGTATCACTGAATTTGGCGCCACTACCACCGTATTGAGCTGAAATTTCTATGTCCGGAAACGCTTTTTGAAACCGGGGCAATAATTCGGCCACCACTTCTTTCCGGGGTATCGCATATAGAACCCGTGCCCCTTGGGATAGACTTTTGGCCACCGCCTGGAAACTAACTTCGGTTTTTCCGCCGCCGCAGACCGCCCAGACTAAAAATGAGCCGGCTGCGGAATCGATAAATTGCTCGAGAGCCAAGGAAGCCCGTCGTTGGGGTGGCGTCAACTCAAAATCGAATACCGGCTTGATAAAACTGCCGGTTGGGACCGGCGTCGCCGGATCAGGCTGGGAATAAAGGGGAGTACAACTTTTAGAAATGCCCATAGCCCGGCAGTTGGCACAGGTTAAACAACCGCTGTTATTGCAGAACAGGCAATGTTCTGTAATAATACCGCCGGTTGAACCACAGCGGCGGCAAACCGGAACTCCCAAGGAGTCGATTCCAACGGCGGCCTCCCGCTGAATCCGGCGTTGCAACCAAAGATATTGTAACCAATCTTCCGGATTCCATGAACTTAAACCCTGGCTCTTCAGCAGTTCAATTACTTCGGTTCCCAGCAGGCTTCGCCCCTGGAAGAACGATTCCACCGCGGGCGGATCAAATTCCGCCAATTTAAGTTCCGGGACGGCATGCCGGTGGATTGTTACCTGCCGGGCTTTTACCGGGGAATTTTCAGCGATGAGCCGGGCGGTAATCTTTAGAAACTTGGCCGGGGCCCCCGCCGGGTAAGCCCTTACCTTGGCCAGCACCCGTTCCGCGGCCCAGACCGGCAGCGGCGGTTTGATGATCCACATTTCATGATAACCCCATTCCTCGAAAAGATAAGCATCCACTCTGGGATTGGAACTGATTTCAATCCGGTTCGGCATGGATGGTCCCAGCGCCAGATAAACGTAATATTGGGGAGAGAGCAAACTTTTCACATCCATCCTGCATTGAAATTAGAGGTAAATTCACCGTATCCGACTTTTTTAAAAGCCGTCGTATGTCGTCATGCTTTTTTATAAATAAACTTTACTCCATTAATGTAAAATTTTTATCATCCTTTTTCTTAATATTTGTTGAACATTTTTGTTTAGATTTTCATGTCTATCGGAAGTTGCGTAAAGATAGGAGTGAAAGATTTGGGTTGGGGAACAATAAAAATCTCCTTTTACAATGGGAATTGTTCAAGGAGTTCTGGATAAACGCTATGAGGATCCCAAAACATGGGAATGAATAAGCCTAGTGTTGGCGGATTTTCAATGCAAAGTAGTAATCAGACGCTCTTTTAATAATGAATTCCGTTCCTCGATTTTATTGTTTTTCACGGCAATGGCTACCGCTTTCTTGGTCCCGATAAGCACCACCATTTTTTTGGCCCGGGTCACCGCGGTATATAGCAGATTACGCTGCAGCATTAAAAAGTGCTGGGTGGTTACCGGCATAATCACCACCGGATACTCATTTCCCTGGCTTTTATGAACGGAAATAACATAGGCCAGAACCAATTGGTCCAGTTCCTCGGATTCATAAGGCACCCGGTGTTCTCCCTCCACTTCCTGAAAAGCCACCACCATTCTCCGCTCTTCCGGGTCAATATGCCGGATCCTCCCGATATCCCCGTTAAAAACCCGTTTTTGATAATCATTTTTCAATTGCATCACTTTATCGCCCAAACGGAAAGTTGCTGTCCCGGTTTTCAGTTCGGTTTTACCGGATACGGCCGGATTTAAGGCTTCCTGGAGGCAAAGGTTAAGATTATCCACCCCGGTGATGGTCCGGCGCATGGGAGTCAGCACCTGAATATCCTCCACCGGATCGCAACCCAAAAACTTGGGAATTCTAACCTTGACTAGCTCCGGGAATATTTGAACGATTTTCTCCGGTTCGGACTCCTCGATAAAAAAGAAATCCTGGTCCTTGGACAGCATCGGGAAATCCCCCTGATTGATCCGGTGGGCATTGGCGATGATTAAACTCTCCTGGGCCTGGCGGAAGATGACATTCAAGCGAACAGTGGGAACTTTGGCGGATTGAATCAGATCCCGCAACACCGAACCGGGACCCACCGACGGCAACTGGTCCACATCACCAACGATGATCAACCGGGTCCCGGGCGTAATGGCCTTTAAAAGATTATAAAACAAAATCAAATCCACCATGGAAAACTCATCCACGATCAAGACATCGGTGGTTAGCGGTTCATCTTCGTTAAACTGAAACCGGCTGCCGCCGAAATCTTCATTTCCGTACCCCAGTAACCGGTGAATGGTTTTGGCGTCTTCCTGGGTGGTTTCCGCCAAACGTTTGGCGGCTCTTCCGGTGGGGGCCGCCAGCATGACCCCGAGCCCCTCCGTTTTGAACAGGGATAAAATCGCTTTCACGATGGTAGTCTTCCCGGTTCCGGGGCCGCCGGTAATTACCAGAACCCCATTTTCCAAGGATTTTAGCACCGCTTCGCGCTGTTTGTCCGCTAAAGTGATTTGGCTTTCCTTGGCGAACTTTTCCAAAGCTTTCACCGGATCAATATGGATACCCCCGGGTTTAATCTGCAGCAACTCGTTGAGCCGGGCGGCCACTCCCACTTCACTGTAATAAAATGGGGCCAGGTATATTAGTTTTTGATTATCATTGACGATTTCCTGGAATATTTCTTTCTTGATCAGCATTTCTTCCATTTCGGCGGTCAACTGTAATTCACTTACTCCCAGTTCCTTGCCTGCTTTGGCCAGAAAATCGGTCTCGAAGGCGAAAATGTGCCCTTCACTGCTATTCTCGTTCAGCCAGTAACGGATTCCGGCGCGAATCCGGTATGGGGAGTCATTGCTGACTCCGATCTTCCCCGCTATCTGATCGGCGATTTTAAAACCGATTCCAAAAACATCATCAGCCAACCGGTAAGGGTTTTCTTTGACGATTTTTATGGCTTCGTTTTTATAGGTATGATAAATTTTTAAGGCATACCCCGGACTGACCCCAATACCTTGCAGAAATACCATAATTCGCTGGATATCGCCATATTCTTTTAAACTGTCGGCGATCCGGTTGATCTTGACCATGCTAAAACCCGGTATCTGCAATAGTTGTTCCGGGGAATTTTCAATGACATTCAATGTTTCCGTTCCGAAATGGCGTACAATTTTTTGGGCGGTGGCCGAGCCGACGCCTTTTAATAACCCGCTGCCCAAAAAACGCTCAATGCCCACAATACTTTGTGGTACCTTGCGTTCCCACTCTTCAATTTGAAGCTGCTCGCCGTAATCTTTATGTTGAACCCAGTCACCCCTGACAATCAATTCCTCCCCGGTATAAAGCGGCGGTAAATTGCCGACAATGGTGGCAGTCCGGTTATTTTTCAATTTTAATTTGGCGACGGTATAAAAGTTGTCTTCATTATAAAAAGTAATCCGGTCAATGGTTCCTTCCAGTTGAACCATGGAAGCCTCCCAAGATGAAGTTTGAAGGGTGAAGGGTAAAGAGTGAAGTTTGAAATTTAGGTAATTGGTTTCACACTTCAAACTTCACATTTCACACTTCATTTATGTGTAATACGCCAGGCTTTGCAATTCCAAAGTAACGTCGGAAGTGCGTATTTTAATACCCGGTGGGGTTTTTAAGGGGATCGGGATAAAGTTAAGGAAGGACTTCACGCCGTTTTCAATACAGATGTCCACAACTTGTTGGACATTTACGGCCGGAAAAGCGAGAATCATCATTTTAATGCGATATTCTTTAATATTCTCGGCCAGTTTGTCGATGGAAAATACTTCTACATCGGCGATACGACGGCCGATTTTTTTATCGTCGGTATCGAACAGAGCCACAATTTCCAAAGGGTGATGGACCCTGTTCTTCTGATGATATCGTACCAAGGCGGCGCCTAAATTTCCGGCACCAATCAACCCGACCCGGATCTCCTGATCCAATTTTAAAATCCGGCGTAGCTCGCCTTTGAGCAAAACTGTCTGATAACCCACTCCTTGTTTGCCGAAAACCCCGAAATAAGACAGGTCCTTACGCACCTGAACCGATGAAGTACCGGTCATTTGTCCCAAAATCTCCGAAGAAACAATGGGAGAATCCCCCGGGTCCAAAATCTCCAACGCCCGTAAATAAAGCGGTAATCGCCGGATGACCACTTCCGGTATTTTTCGTTCGCTCGCTACGATTGGATTCATCCTGCCTCCCCCTTGTTTACGAAAAAATTCCCTTTTTGATTTTCGACATGGAGTAATGGTTTTCCTCTTTGAGAATGGAAATCCTTGCCGGTTTCGGTGACAGGTATTTGGAATCCGGTAAGATCCCAAAAATCGTTTAACCCAAAATAAAAGGAAGCCCTTACTCGCGAAAGTATTAGGCTCCCCACCTTTTCAATCAATTTACTGCTTTTAATTCCGTTTAAAATTCGGAAGATTAATCAATATACATCCGCTCATAATAGTCCCGAACCATCCGGGCTGCTGAAAACCGCTCCCGGGACATTTCAATGCTGGCATACATCATCCCTACCCATTGATCCCGATGAATATAATATGTGGGAATGATCTCCTCCAGCAGCACCTGGTACAGTGATTCCGCATCCACCTTATCCTGATCTTTCCCTTCATAACCGTCCCCGATCTGCCATCCATTTACGCCGTGAATGCAACCTTCCGGCCACCAGCCGTCCAGGACGCTGAAATTGAGGACTCCGTTCATGGCCGCCTTCATGCCCGAGGTACCACTGGCCTCTAATGGCCGTATGGGATTGTTGAGCCAGACATCACAGCCTCTGGTGAGCAGTTTCCCGATTCTCATTTCGTAATTTTGAAGAAATATTACACTTTGCGGATAAAGCACGGCCATTTTATATAAATTGGCCACAATCTCCTTACCCGCCAAATCATTGGGATGCGCCTTTCCCGAGAAAATAATCTGTAGTTTTCCTTCTTTCAATAAGGGATCAATAATCGTTTTATTGGAAAAAATAAGGTCACCGCGTTTGTATGGAGCGGCCCTTCTTCCAAACCCTATGGTGAGAATATTTTCATTCAGTTTGACTCCGTTACGGTTTTCGATCTCGGCGATCATTTCCCGTTTGGCCGCCAAATGGGGAGCCCACAAATCTTCCTTTTGATTAAATGCCTGAATGATACGGTTATCCTGCCAAGTGCCATTATGCACACCATTGGTAATCGCAATAATCTCAGCAGCCCCGGTTACATCCCGCCACATGGCACGGGCGGTTTTACCATGCAGTTCGGCGACGGCGTTGGCCCTTTTCGCCAATCGCAGTCCGGCAACAGTCATACTGAACGGTTCTCCACCCAATTTTAACATCTGGCCGTAAGTTAGGCCGTTATTCGCTCCCATGTAATGCAAAAGCTCATGTTCGTGAACTTCATTACCAGCGATAACCGGAGTGTGAGTCGTAAATACAATTTGTTCCCGGACCTTTTGCCAGGCCGCTTCCAAGGATAAACCCCGTTCATCCATTTCTTCCCGGATTAATTCCAGTCCGGCCAATAACGGGTGGCTATCGTTAAAGTGGTAAATGTCCACATTGATTCCCAAAGCCCGGAGCGCCCGAACTCCCCCGATTCCCAGCACCATCTCCTGGGCAATCCGTTCCTCTCCGAACCAGCCATATAACTGGCCGGTAATGAACGGATCGTTGTTATCGGGAAGATTGGTGTCCAGCAGATACAAGGGCGCATTCTCATACTTGGTGCATTTCCAGACTTTACATTGAACCTGACGGCCCCGGATGCGCACCCTGACAATCACTCCGGTATCTTCCAGAAAATCATACCGGTACTCCGGGAAACAGTCGTAAGGTTTCCCGTTTTCACCGATTAACTGGGTTGTATACCCTTGCCGCCACAAGATACCCATCCCGATCAACGGCAGTTTTTCATCTTTGGCCGCCTTTAAGATATCGCCCGCCAGGATTCCAAGTCCTCCGGAATAAATTTTCAAATCCTCATGGAGGCCGAATTCCATACAAAAGTAAGCCACTTTCGGTACTTTTGCAGGTGCTTTTTCAATCATTTTCCCACTCCTTATAAAAATTTGAGCCGAAATCGTATCATTCATTTTTTAAAACAACCCGATCAGACTGGCTCCCGGCGCCAATGTCTGCCACAGATCCATCGGCCATTGCTCATTACAAGGATTGCCGTTTCTGTTAATGATATTCGCCCGGCGCCATTTTTTCCGTAATCGCCATGGCAGCAATGAATTCAACCGTACTTTGGTTTCAGTGGAGAAATCCCGGTTAATTAATACAAACAAACCTTGATTTAACTTGCCGTCGAGATAACCGATAAAAGTTAATTGAGTACTCTTGGAGGTTGATACCTCCGAACGAATAAAACTGCGGGGTGCTGTTATCAGGTCCGCGTAGCGCCGGCGCAAGTCCAATGTGCAGGTTAACAATTGCCGCATCCATTCCTGCTCCCCGTTAAGCCAGTGAATACAGTAATTATCAAAAAAAGCTAACTTGCCGTATAAGGGATCGGTTTTATCCAATACGAAACGGCCCGCCTCCGTATTATCCAGCCCCAGATTCATCGGCTGGAGTTCCATGACCTCTAAACCATTGTTAATAAAGACCACCGCATTCGAAATAAAACAATTGATCATCATCAACTGGACGATTTTTAGTTTCTCCTGGAAAGCCCAGGCCAATCTAGGCGTATCCGGGGTCTCCAAAGCTGCCGTAATAGGCAGTGCCGACTTTGCCAGTGTATCAGTGAATAATCTTTTATTAAAGTCAGGATTTTCTAAGCTTTTATAAATCCCCCAGCTAAAACCGCTGATAAAATGGAACCCATCGTTCTTCGCCGCCTTTGCTTTTGCGGTATCGAACTCCTCCGACCATAAAATGAAAAACGGATTAATATTCTTGGTACGGCTGACGATAGCCTGGTTTAATTGAACCGGTAAAGCATGGCCCATATCGATTCTGGCCCCGTCAATTCCGAAATTCTGCTGGTAAAAGGGGATAATATTGGCCACGTATTCCCATAACTTCTCATTAATCTGCTCACCATGATACAAATTTAAACTGGCCCCATCCTGTAAAATATACGGGGGTTGTTTCGGGTCCAGATATGGTTTCGCCCTCCGGTGCGGATCGTAATAAAATTTTAAATAAGTCACATCTGTCCAAGGCGGTTGCGGATCGTTGATTACATCTGAAAAGCCCGGCGCGGTAGTCATCGCAAACTCACGTTCAATCAATTCCAGAATGTTTATGCCTTTCTGTTTGCTTTCCGCAACTACTTGCCGCCAAAGCCCCGGGTCAGTTTGCGAAGGCGGTATCCGAAAACAGGATAAATATTCTTTGGTATTCGGAGCGGTATATAAACTCTTCAACGCCTTATTGTTGAATAAAGTATGGGTTTCTTCCTTATCGACTTCGGGAGCCGCAAAGGTTTTATTATATTTTAAATCGATCCAATAGAACCAGTCCGGATGGTCCGCTATCAAGTCATTATCCCGGGAGACCGTCCGGAACACGAAATCCACCATAACCTTGATATTCAAAATATGGCAAGCCTCGACGAATGCCTTAAACTCGGTTTCAATCATTTCCGCCGCATTGCCACCCAGTAACGGATCATGCAAATTCCGGTCCAGTTTGTAAATGTTTTTGATGGCATAAGGGCTGCCCAGTTCCCCTTTTTTATACATATTGCTATACTCAAATACCGGCAATAAATAAATAATATCTACCTGAAACGTTTTTAAATAAGGTAACAAACAGATGGCCTTCAAAAACGTACCGGAGCAAATTTCCCCTTTCCGGTAATGTTCCCAAGCGGTAAACATCCGGGGAAGTATACTGTAGATGATACTCCGGGTCAATGGCGTATTTAGGTCCGGTGTGTTAATATTAAGTGCCCTGGGATTGGCGTCGTTCATAGGCAAATTTCGTTGTAAAACTAAATTTTCCAGATAAGAAATGGTGAAATCATAAGGATCCACCTTAATTTCCCCCGGGCGTTTTGGGTCACGGTTATACTGTGAATATTGCACTGTATTCCAGGCTTCGGGTATAAAGAATGACGGGGTTGAATTTCCCCGTTGTTGCTTGAGTTGATTTAAAACAATCTGTAAGTTTTTCATTGTAGCACCCGCCCTAAAAAAAAATAATATTGGACCCTGGTTCAATACTATTGCAAAACGGAAATATTATTTACAGTACTCGTACTTTTTCGGATATTTTCCGGAAAAACCTTTGAGTAAGTTTTGGAACAGTTGGCAAGCTTTAACCCCGATTCCACAAATTTTAGTTTTGACTGTAATTCTTGAAGTTGCTGGGCAATTCAGGTTTAATTTGAATGATCAATGATCGAATTTATACCAATGGTATATGCTTGAATCATTGTAAACCCCAGTATTTAAAAAAGCAATATCAAGTGATAGTAAGGATGGAAATTCCTTATTACCCCAAAAGTTGGAGGTATACGAATAATCTACTTGTTTTTCTTTGTCACCGGAAAGACTTTCTCCATTTTCTCATTCTCCTTGCTCCGTCGATTCGTCTTTCTTTGAATTAACAGAATCATTCGTAATAATATTTGATCTTTGGCGATCTGCTAAATCGGAAACATTTATCGTTTTTAGTATATATTACGACACCAATGTGGCAAATAAAGTCAGTGATATATTATTCGTGGATTGTACGTTGATCCTGCAGTAAGGTGCCTGATGTGGGTTTTCTCAAAATATTGATGAGTTTTTATGCAACAAAAACTTTGAGCAATAGAGAAAACGATAAACGGATTCATTTTATCGATTGCTTAAATTAGTTACATCCGGCTGAAACCGGCTAATGAAATCTGGCTGTCCGAAGGCTTATCGATTAAAGCCAATGTTTTTTAAATAACGCTTTTTCCCCAAACAAAAAAGGCAACCCGATTTCAGGTTGCCTTCTGCCACTCTGTGATTAGCTTTTCGATAAACTCATCCGCCGCAGCTTTCACTGGCTCCGATATTAACTGGCCAAACACCAGAGTCTTTGGTTGAATCCCTATGACGAACACCTGGCATCCGGTAGTCAGCACCAGGTAATCGGTGAGCATCTTGAGCGGTAACATATGCGTGGAAAAGCTGGTCCCACCGATCTGATCCTGGGGAATCAGCCTCATCGTCCCTGGCGCCTCACCTATATCAGCGGCATCAATGATCACCAAATGGGTCGTCCCAAAATTCCTGATCTCCCCGGAAAAATTTTCGGGAGCGGACTCACCCAGACAAAAACGAAACTCCTGCCCGGCAAACGGCATGAGCCGGGACATCAGTTCTTTAACAATATAAAGACCGACTGAATCATCGGCCCGTAACGGGGAACCCACCCCTAAAAATGCAACTTTGGAACCACTGCGAATACCGGCAGTCAAGTATTGTATTACTTCGTTCATTGTTGCGTCTCCCGCAGTTTATCCCGGTCATAATTCGCAAGCTCAAACTGCGGGCTGCTGGCCAGGGCATTTCTGGGGCAAGAATCGACACATTGCGCGCAATAAAGGCAACGGTCCAAGAAAAAGTGGGCTTTGAAAACTTTCTCCTCGCCAACTTTTTCAATTTCAATAGCCTTAGAGGGGCAATCCCGGACGCACATCTTGCAACCGATGCATAGATTGGGATCGAACTTGATTTTACCCCGGAAATCATTGGGAATATCAGTCCGCTCGTATGGGTATTTTACCGTAACCGGTGGTTTAACAAAAGTTTTAAATACTTCCCTTGTCATTTTCCCGGGATATTTCATCTATAACAACCACGCTTTCACCATAATATTAATTAATATCTGAATCAGCGCAATCGGCGCCAAATACCGCCAACAAAACCGCATCATTTGTTCAATCCTGATCCGGGCCATAACCGTTCGAAACAACGCTAGAATGGCCACTACCAACAAAGTTTTGACAATAAACAACATAAATCCCAATACTGGATGCAACCCGAAGGAACCACCTAAGAATACCACCGAAATTAAAGCCGCAGCCACTACCATCTCCAAGTCAATGGCCAACCGGAAGATTCCCAGTAATTTACCGCTAAACTCGGTTAAACTGCCTGCGACAATCTCCGTCTCCGCCTCCGGAATGTCGAAGGGAACCCGTTCTAATTTACCCTGAACCGCTATCAACGCCACTCCGAAACCGATGATATTCACCGGCAACATAGCCGGGTTCTCTACAAAAAATTGGCTAATTCCACTTAAGGACCAACTGCCGGACAACAGGGCCGGACCCAACAATGATAATAATAACGGTACTTCATACGCAAATAACTGGGTCAAATTCCGTACTGACCCAAGCGTAGCAAAAAGGGAGGTGGAATGCCAACCCGCCAGGAAAAAGGTCATGGTGGGAATGGTTAAAAGGTAAAATACCACAATCAAATCCCCGTTAAAAGAATAAATGGCTTGAGTATTCCAAATTGGAATATATAAAAATGCCGTTAACACAGCCGCCATGGCAAATACCGGCAATAACCTAAAAAACGCCGGATTTGCCGCTTCCGGAATAATCTCTTCCTTGGCCATTAATTTGATAAAATCAGCCTCCGGTTGAAACCACGGCGGCCCAATTCGATTTTGAAACCGGGCATACAGCTTCCGGTCAACCCATTCGCAGACCATACCGTAGGTGGCTAAAAAGAGAAATCCCGGGAAAATTAACATATATGATAAAGCCCAAACAATTTCCACAAATATCACCGCCCAATTTAAAAAGTGTGAAGTTTTGCCCTTCACAATTCACTCTTCAATTTATTCGTCCCAGATCAATCCCGCGCTTTTTGTGCCATTCAATACTATAAGCTCTCAATTGGCCCCAATTCATAATTTCCGAACTTTTTTCCGGTTGGACCACTTGAATCGCCCGGTCTGTACAGGAGAAACAAGGATCAATGGCAGCAATTACGATGGGAACATCAGCCAGATAGCCGCCTTTCAACATCTCACGAATCGAAGCCAGATTGGCCATGGTCGGAGCCCGAAGGCGAACCCGTTCCGGCATATCGGTGCCGTTGGCCCGGACATAATGGATATCTTCACCACGTGGCGCTTCATATCTTGAAATGGCTTCACCGGTTGGAATTTTGCGCGGGACTTTGACAGTCAACGGGCCTTCCGGCAGATTTTGAATCAAGTACTTAATCATCTTATAACTTTCCAATAATTCAAAGACACGAACGATAGTCCGGCCTAAAACATCGGCATGATTGTCGGTGATAACTTTAAAAGGAACTTGGCTATAAGCGGCATAAGGATCATCCCGCCGCACATCACGGTCTACCGATGAACCACGGGCGGTTGGACCAACAGCGCCAAATTCTTCGGCTTTTTCCTTGGACAATTTCCCCACGCCCGTCAACCGGCCCATAAACGTGGGTTCATGGGTGGCCAGTTTAATATAATACTCGGTCCGTTCGGTCAAAGGTTTCAAAAGCTCCAATATTTTACGGGCCTCTTCCTTATCGATATCCCGCCTTACTCCACCCAGGGTGTTGATTCCGTAATTAACCCGGTTTCCCGAAAGTAAAGCCAAGATGTCCATAACCGCTTCCCGGTCACGCCATGAATACATGAACAGTGTATCAAATCCTACTTCATGTCCGGCTACTCCCAGCCATAATAAATGACTGTGAATCCTTTCCAATTCGCCGATGATAGTTCGGATAAACTGGGCCCGCATCGGAACTTCCACCCCGGCTATCTCTTCCACCGCCTGGATAAAAGCGGTGGAGTGGGAATGGGAACAGATCCCGCAAACCCGTTCAATCAAATAAATATCTTGGATATAATTCCGGCTTTCACAGGCTTTCTCAATGCCGCGATGATTATAACCAAGTTTCGCTTCCACATCAACAATCCGTTCCCCTTCCAAAGTCAAGCTAAAGCTTTCAGGTTCTTTGAGAGCTGGATGTTGCGGCCCTACCGGAATTTTAATTTCGCCCATATTATTTCACCTCGGTTTCTATGGCTAGATCCAAACCCTTCCAGTCTTTACGAAGCGGGTACTCCCCTTCCGGCCAATCGTCGGGTACCGGGTATCTTCTCCCGGGCGGAATTCCCTCTACGATGATTCCCAACAGATCTATCAATTCCCGTTCATACAGAAACACTCCCGGAAATATTGAGGTTACCGTAGGAACTTTCGGGTCATTGCGCGGAGTAAATACCTTTAAATTCAATAATAATCCATGAACATCGTAAAAATGATAAATAACCTCAAATTTATCGCCGCCATCCAAACCGGTAATCATCCCAAGGTTGACCATACCCCAATCCTTGAGTAAACCGGTGACTTCCACCAGTTTGGCGAGGCTGGTCTCGGCAAAGATTCTTCGTTCCCGCGGCGCGGTTATATTAAAAATGGCCCCTTTGAGTTTGGTTTCCAGTGACTGGATGATTTCTTCATTACTGGCCATTCGGAATCATCTCCTCGATTACGATTGGTTGTTCTTCTGTCGAAAACTTTTCCGGTTTGTCGATTTTCTCAAGCAACTTGACCACTCCGTCAATAATGGCTTCAGGACGAACCGGACATCCGGGAATATAGGCCGCTACCGGTATCGTGCTGTCAATCCCGCCCTGGACATTATAGCAACCGTTGAATACTCCTCCGGAACAAGCACACGTGCCAACCGCCACGATAAATTTCGGTTCCGGCATCTGTTCATAAATCCGAACCAACCGGTCTTTGATTTGGCGGGTCACCGGCCCGGAACAAAGAATCACGTCGGCATGCCGCGGGGTTCCTTTAAGTTGAACACCGAACCTCTCCAGGTCAAACCGGGGTGTTAAAGCGGCTAAAATTTCGATGTCACATGCATTACAGGCTCCGGTATTGAAATGCAAAACCCAGGGTGATTTTACCCGAGCCCATTTAACGACTTTTTCTAACATTCGATTCACCTCGCGACTAAGGCATACAGCGAAATTGCTACGCCGGCCATATATATTATCCCCATCAAAGCAATATTGCCTACTGGTAAAGTCGCTAAAATCAGCCCAGTTACATGGATAATTGTGAAGAATAGAGCAAATGGGAAAAAGAATGCATAATCGGGTTGAACTCTCTCCGCAGGAATATTCTCACCACAAGCATATTGGGTTCTTCTTCCATTCGTTTCCTGTTTGACACCAGCCTTCCCGGCCAGCAACGAACCCAGGAATAACAATAAAAATCCCACTAATAGAAAAACAGAAAAGGCAACTGGTGGAAATAACAATATTTTAAAACCATCCATATCCTACGATTCACCCCTTATACTGATGTCGGTTTATCAATAAACCGTCGGTTTATCAATAACCCTCTATTACCCTTTCAAATTCGTTAATTTCCGTACATCCAAAGAACCGTTTTTGCGCTGAATCAACATAATAATCGCAAGAGCGATGGCAATAAAGACTACTTCCACCACGATAGCGGTAATCGCCAGAGTTTGGGCCAGCGCCATTTTACCGTTGATCCATCCGGCGCTTACAATGGCCAAAGTAACTCCCTTGGCCATAACCTCATATCCAATCAGCATCCGCAATAAGTTACGCGATACCAATAGTGTATAGAGCCCGATAACTAATAGTAAAATCACCGCGATTAAATCAAGAATAAAAATAATATTATTCATTCATTTTCCCCCGCTTAAATAGAACTACCACTCCAAATACACCCACCAGTAAAATACCGATCTGCCCGATTAAATCCAAACCGCGGGTTTCCCAAAGTACCTTACCCACTGTAGTATTTTCCTGGAGCGAATTCAAAGTAAAAGCGCTCATCCATTGTTCCCGGTTTAAATAAAACAATACCGCAAGAATTAGGATTATAAAAGGTAAAACGAAAAATCTGCGATAATGTTTCTTCTGGCGTTCCGTTTGGGTCTCCTTGGATAAAGGCCGGATTAGGCTAATGGACAAAATGAAAAGTACCGAGATTAGCCCCGCGCCCACCGAAAGTTCAAAGATACCGGCAATGGGTGAACCCAAATTAAATAAGATTAAAGTTAACCCCACACTCCCCACTAACAAGGCAATGACCGAGCGAATCAAATCCGCCGCAAAAACCGCCAATATCATGGGAATTAACAGAGTAACAATTAAAAAGAACAGATGGAGTTCCATTTCCATACCTCCAGTTATTTCGTCAGCAAGCCCAGTAATGAATTAATCGGGTTGAGCAGTTTATCATAAAAGAACGGGATAAAAATACCACCAAGAACCGTAATGGCGGCCATAAAGATAGCCGGCCAGTACAAAACCGGTGAAACTTCCTTAACTCCTTCCAAACCTTCCCGGATCTTGCCGAAAAAGACATGCCGCTGCAATGAGAGCAGATAAGCCAGGGTAACCACACTGGCAAAAACAGCCACAAAAGCAAAAAATTCAAATCCGGCATTCCACAAGGCAACGATAATGATTAATTTGCTCCAGAAACCGGCCAGCGGCGGTATTCCAGCGGTAGATAACAGCCCAATCACGGAAGTAACCCCAGTAACCGGCATTCTCTCCGTCAACCCACCCAATTCATCAAAATTCCGGGTATTGGTAGCTGCTTCCACCGAACCGGCATTGATGAATAATAACGATTTAAAGACCGCGTGATTGAAGAAATGAAATACTGCTCCAATTAAACCCAAAGTTGTTCCGGCAGCGAAACCCATTATAATGTAACCGATCTGGCTAATGCTCGAATAGGCCAGCATTCGTTTAAAGTCCTTTTGCCCCAAGGCGAGAAAGGCTCCCAAGACCGTGGAAACAGCCCCGATTATCATTAACAAGGTCAGGAAAGCCGGGTTCAACCCGAAGACGTCCATGATTACCCGGATTATGGTATAAACTCCGGCAATCTTGGTAACGATTCCCGCCAGCAGAATTGACACCGGAGCGGGCGCCGAAGTATAAGCATCGGGAAGCCAGCCGTGAAATGGAATCATTCCCGCTTTTAAAGCCAAAGCGAAGAAAATAAAAGCAAAACATAAAGTGACTACCGGGCCTCCGCCTTTCACCCCGGCACCCAGTTCACTGAAAGATACCCCACCGGTAAAGGCGAACAACAAGGCGATGGCCACCAACAGAAAGATGGTGGCTACAGCCGATAACATCATATATTTAAACGAACCTTCGATCCCAAAATTGTCATATTGATATGCAATTAAAATAAATGAAGTAATGGAAACTATTTCTAAAAAGACGTAAAGCGAAAAGAGGTCGGTGGACATCACCAGGCCATTCATACCGGTAATCGCCAACATAATTAAAGCATAATAACCCGGCCGACGATCCTCGTCAATAGGGTAATTTATGGAAAAGACAGTCGTAACCAGACCTACCAAACCAATGGTCAGCAAAGCGACCATACTTAGCCCGTCAACTTGCAGCGCGAATGCTTGGTTTAAGATCCAACGTTCCATACTGATACTCTGATTTAAAACCAAATTCTGGTAGGCCATCCACCCGGTGATCGTGATTTGATACAAGGTGACCGCAATAGCGACGATGCCTGTCCCTTTAGACCAGACCTTGCGTAAAATCGGCATAACTGCCGCCCCAAGCAAAGGTACAAATATATAGGCTAAAAGCATGGATCTTTCCCCCCGTTACATACTAAAAATCAAATATAAGATTACGATCAGCAATCCTCCGACGGACCATGACAGATAATTGGCGAATAAACCATTATGGACATGACGCAATTTGGTAATATAATTTGATGTGGTAGGTACCAATGTCTGATAAAACCAATCCACTCCACGATCAATCAAGAATAGGCCTTTAATCACATAACGGCTACCTTTTTTCCCTTGAACATAAGGGTCAAAAGCCTGTTGTTCGGCTAAATCATAAATTTGATGAAATACCGGCGCCTGATGAATGTGTTCGGAAGCACCCGAACCCTTACCGGTCAGCTTATAGCCAATCCAGTGATTGATAACGGCGATGGTTAATATCAGAATCGTCAACCAGAAAAGTTCATTCATACCAAATTCAAAATGCACACTATTGATCACTTTATTCATGCTTTCATACAAGGAGGGTCTCAGTAGGGATTCCAAAGGCAACTTAAACCAAACGCCAAAAATTATACAAGTCAGGGCCAGAATCATCATCGGTAACTGCATTGTCCAATGAACTTCACTGACTTTCGTTTTTTTAGGATCAGCTTTATCAAAAAAGACCGCATGCCCCAACTTTAAAAATGAAGCGGCAGTAAATAATGCCCCGATCACTGATGCCACAAAAAAGATACGGTAGCCTTGAAATCCGGTTTGTAAGACACCTTCAAAAATCATTTCTTTCGAAACAAACCCATTAAAGGGCGGAACACCCGAAATGGAAGCGGCGGCAATGATGAAGCAAATCGTTGTGACCGGTTGCTGTTTCCAAAGGCCACCTAATTCGCTAAGCTCGGTTGTTCCATTTTGTTTTTCCACCGATCCACTAGTTAAAAACAAGCAACTTTTATAGAGAGCGTGATTAATCATATGAAACAACCCGCCAACGATACCAATTGGAACCCCGGTGCCGATACCTAAAATCATATAACCAACCTGACTAATTGCATGATAGGATAATAAACGTTTAAAGTTCTTTTGAATGAGAGCCATCATTACTGCAAATATAATGGTAATCGCCCCAATTGACATTACCAGGATACGCATCCCTACAGAAGGAGTGAAAAAGTCCAATACTATGCGGGCTACCATATAAATACCCAGTAACTTCTCCAAGACACCCGGGAAAAGGGCCATAAACGGAAGCGGAGCATCTTTGGCCGCGTCGGGAATCCAGGTATGAAAAGGCATCGCCCCGGCCTTCGCGATAGCGCCCACCAGCATTAATACGAAAGCCACCCCGTTAAGCCCAGCCGTAGTTAGGCTGATATCCGTCATCACCAGTGTTTTGGCTTGAGTCCACACGATCCCGATTCCCAGTGTCAGGCATAGATCCGAAAGGCCGACGATAATGAAAGCTTTTATGGCCGTTTTATAGGCCTTATCATTCCCTATATTGATGATTGTAAATAGAGTGATCAATAAAGCTTCCCAGAAAAACAGCATGACCATCAAATTATTGGCCAAAACCGCGCCGATGGCCATCGCCTCCGATATGAGAGTGTAACCGAAAAATTGATTGTTTTTCGGATGATCGGCCATGAAAGTGACCGAATATAATGTCACTAAAAAAGTGAAGCCGGTAATCGCCGCCACAATAAATTGGCTGAAGGGATAAAACCGCAATTGAAAGTCCATTTTAAATCCGGCCCACGGAATGTTCAAGGGAGGAATGTTCTGTCCCCAGAGCGTGAATATCAAATAAACTAAAAAAGCAGTCGTCGCCGTTGCAATTACCCCCCGCAAATAACGGGTTTTAATCGGCGTTACCAGTAAAATCGCGCCGACAATTGCCGGGATTATAATCAACATCCAGATTGCACTCATTTACATAACCACCTTCATCTGCTTTAAAGCAATTTGAATGAATTCATTTGGATAATACACCAAAAACCCGCCAAGTAAAGACAATACCGCTAAAATTACCACAGCGGCCAACATGGTCTTAGACCCTTCCTGAACGGTAACTGTAGAACGGGATTCACCCAAAAAGACAAGAGAAAAGAGCCGCAAGATATATAAGACCGTTAAAAAGGCTCCGGCAATGAAGACCCCCGCAATCCACGGATATCCACCCTCCACCGCCCCGGTAATCACCATATACTTGGCGAAGAATCCTCCGAAAGGCGGAATTCCCATGATGGAAAGCGCGCATAACGCAAAGGAAAACGCGGTTACCGGCATGGTTTTCATCAAACCGCCCATTTCGCGAATATCCTTGGTATGCGTATTATGTTCAACGATACCGGCGCACAGGAACAGTCCACCTTTGCCCAATCCGTGCATCACCATGAAGAGCAAACCCCCGGCAATCGCAATCGGATTATGCATTATCAATCCCAGGAAAATGAATGCCAACTGGCTGATGGTGGAATAAGCGATGATTCGTTTGATATTGGTTTCAATTAAAGCCGCGCCACCGGATACCAAAGCGCTGGCCGCAATGACAATGGCCAAGATCTGGGTCCAGACGGGGTCAAAATGAAGTGTGCCCACGAAGATTCGAGCAAAGGCGAAAACTCCAATCTTGACCAGGACTGCGGCATGCAGTAAAGCGGTAACCGGAGAAGGAGCCACGCCTGCATCCGGAAGCCAGGTATGAAAAGGCAGAGTCGCTGATTTGGAAAAAATACCAAACATTATCAACAACACCGCCAGACTAGGAGCCTCCTTACCCTGCATCTCCAGCAAGTTGAAGGTGCCATATTGATTGTACAAAATAATAAATCCCAATAACATGGAAATGGCCCCGAAAACGGTCACCAAAAACGCCTTGTCGGCCTTTAAAACAGTGTCCCGTTCCCGATAAAATCCAATCAATCTCCAACAACAAATGGCGGCAATCTCCCAGAACAAATACAAGAAAATCAGATTCTGGGAATAAACCAGTCCGGCCATGGAACCCAGGAATAAAACCACCATCATATAATACTCGTTTTGATTGGAGTCATGTTGAATATAGCCAAACGAATACATTACAATGATTATGCCCACAAAGGAGGAGGCTAATGCCATCAATACTCCCAAAGCATCCGCCGTGAGTACCACGTCCAAACCGAAACCAATGTGTATCGGCAATGAAAAAGTAATTATTTTATCAGCCAATACTTGCCCCAATAATGATAATGAAGATCCGAAAGATGCCGCCACCAAAAACAAAGCCGTTATATTACGGGCTTTCGCGGAATAATTCCCGATCACCGGCAAAATAAAGGCTCCTGCAATTGGCAGCAAAATAGCGAGCAAGATCATTGTTTCCATGATTTACCCCCACTTGAAATCAGTTTTAAGTTTTGTATGCTATTTGTATGCAGTATATTGTATTTTTTCTGGAATGCGCCGCATTTGGAAACGCGGTGTCATACAACGCCATACAAATTGAATATTACAAAAAAATTTACAAAACAAAGCGAACCCAAGAATATTTTACTATTCTTTTTCGCTTTGTCAAGTCTTTTTACATAGACCAACTGTTACGGATTATTTCACAGAAATGGATATCAACTGTGAATAAAGCTTCAAACAAAGTATTCTCCATAAAAAGTTTGTTTAAAAACTTTTTTCCAATAATATTTTACTTCGCAAAAATCGATATTTTTACCGGTTAACGGAAAAAATATTACATGAGGTTAACATATCCTTGTAAATTTTATTTTAATCTACCCAAATAATACCCCAAAAAAAATAGCCGGTTTCGGCTATCGATTATGGCGGAAAAATCTGGCGAATACAGAATGCTGGTGCGTTGCGCCCGAAGGTCTTTTCTGAAATAAATCCGCACCACACCGTACGCAATATTCCTGCCACGATCTTATCTTATTACCGCAATCACTACAAAACATAAATATATACCTCCGAATTATTTTTATCATGCAAAGGTTAATCTATGACAGCACTTCATAATATATGCTCAAATTTTTCAAAAGTGTCCGGCTAAAATCAAAATTTGTTGTTTGGATAGGTTTTATAGAAATATGTTCTAAAAACGAAACCCGCCGGCATACAATTATTGGCAAAGAAAGGCGGACCTAGATGCTGGATATCAACGATAAAAAAAATGCCAAACGCAACATTCCGATATGGTTTACCTATGGCACTCTAGGTATCATTTTTATGTTATTTGGAATGTTGGGCGTTATTTTCACCAAGCCAACCCCGGCACGGTTGTTATGTTTTAATGCCATCTCCGTCGAAGGGCATCGCCGGTTTCATTTGGATACCCACACCAGCCGTTTTATACTCAAATGCGGAGTTCCCATTCTGGAAAACTCGATTGGGGAAGAGGACCCCATTACGGTTCTCAATATTAATTGGTCTGAACTATATTGGTGGCTAGCGGGTAACATCAAAGCCACTAATCCCCGGGAGATTCTGAAAGCACAGATTCCATTATTAGCGTTAACTCCGCCCACGTTGATTCCGGTTAAAACCCTTCCCCCCCAGGTCTTGCCACCACAACCGGAGAATATTTCGAAGCCCGTTAAAGATGATCTTCTCCCCGAAACGCCGGAAGCTCCCGTAGTTTTTCTTTATCATACCCACACTTCGGAATCGTATCTGCCGGTTGGCGGCAAGGAACATATCTATCCCAAAGGGGATATCGTCCTGGTTGGGAAACACCTGCAGCAAGTTTTATCGGAAAAATACAATGTCAAAACCATTTACACCGATGAAAGCCACGATCAAATCCCGTTTCGGGAATCGTATCAACGGTCCCAGGTCACGATAAAAAAATATTTAAAGGAATATCCCTCTATTCGGGCAGTATTGGATATTCATCGGGATGCCACACCGGGCATCAACGCCAGATGTGTGATTAATAACCAAAATATAGCCACCGTCGGGATCGTTGTCGGTAGTGATAAAATGGGTCTTGCGCATCCTCATTGGAAAATCAATCATCAATTTGCCACCCGGTTGGCGGAAAATATGAACTTGTATTATCCTGGCTTAAATAGCCGTGTTTTGATATCGGATGCCCGTTATAATCAACATTTGCATGATCATGCGCTAATTCTCGAAATTGGCGACCAAAATTCAACCTTGGAAGAAATTTATCGGGCAGTGGAACTCTTGGCGGGGGCGATCATGATAACTTTAAATCAAGAAACGAAGAATGAGGTCAATCCACCGGAAGCAACGGAACCTAACCATTAATGAGCCCGTAGCTTTTGAGCTTCACCAGCCGGGTTAAATCGGTGCGCCCATATTTGCTTCCAAACAGAACACTCCCGCAATATGGGCAATAATTTGTATGAAACGGAATTTCTTTCTGGCAGTTATGACACTTCATGGAATTCATCTCCTATCTCAGACCATTGGGGCATTTTCTGTCCCTGCGGTTCTTTTTTTGTCCCTTGACAATTTTTATTATATGATCTTTCACTGGCTGGATCAACCGTTTTCGATAAATAATACCAAAATGTAACCTTTCTTTAACATTATCAGACTAATATTTCAAGACGATAATTTCTTCTATAGATTTATATTCCACTTCCAATAAATCTTACCGAATATTAGCAGGAATTTGGACCGGAATTTAGAAAACAAATACCCCATGTACATATCAACAGGTTTTAAAACGGCAGGGACCCATTCGTCCGTCGAACACCCTTTCTTTTGGACATACCGCGCCGTCATTGCTTCACTAAATCGTTACGGAGGTTAAAATCATGAAAAAAAAGTTATTTCATTTGCTGGTTCTCGGGTTTATTTTGTTTATAAGCACTAAGGTTGCGGTTTTTGGGTGTCCCAATCCGACGGTAATATCGCTTTCCACCAATCACGGGGTGAATACGGAAATAATCGATCTGGGGATAGCCGGCAATAACTTTCACAAGTCCGTCTTTGTCAAACTGACAAAGGCCGGTGAAGCCGATATTATGGCGGAAAATCTCAAATTGGCCTCGAAAACCGAACTTACTTGCACTTTAAACTTGAACGGGAAAACCCCCGGGGTCTGGAATGTAGTGGTGAGTAATATTGGAACCATTACTAAAAAAGAGAAACCGGCCATCCTGGCCAATGGTTTTACCATATATTTGCCGGCGCCCACCATAACCGGCATCGATCCGAAATGGAGTCTCAACAATACCTTGGTGAAGATCTCCAATCTGAGTGGAACCAACTTCCGGCCCGGCGCCTCGGTGATGTTAAGCAGTTCCCAAATGGATATCGGAGCCGCCAAAGTAATCGTCGTTTCCGATAACCGGATTAGCTGCGAATTAAATTTAAAAGGGGCAATTCCCGGAATTTATGATGTCAAAGTCATTAATGATGACAATGGAACCGGAGTTTTACCCGGCGGTTTTGAAATCGCGGCCCCCAAACCATCGCCAACTCCCAAACCTACCCCGGTTCCAACTCCAACCGCCACTCCTTACGTGGAGCCGACGCTACCCCCGGCTCCGGTAATCAAGGCGATAACCCCGGATAAGGGATTTAATAACGGGGCGGTTTTAACCAGTATTGACGGCTTAAACTTCCAGCGTAACAGCACTGTTAAATTGACCGGGAAAGGAATCGAAATGAACGGGTTGAATACCAAGTTCGAATCCGAAACCAAACTAAGCTGTTTCCTGGACATTACCAACCAGCCGGTAGGCCAATATAACGTGGTTATCACCAATCCCGATGGCCAAACCGCTACTTTAGTCGATGGTTTTACCGTCGAAGTGTTCCGGCCGGCCATCGATCCCAATAAACTGTTGAAACCAATCTTTTTTAACTACGATCGCTTTGATTTACGCCGGGATCAAATTTCGGTTCTAAATGCCAATCTGGCGGTATTAAAAGCTAATCCCACCCTGTTTTTGTTAATTGGCGGCCATACCGATGAACGGGGTACCCGGGAATATAATCTGGAGTTATCCTCCAAACGGGCCCATAACATCAAGAAATATCTGGTGGAACATGGAATTTCCGCCAATCGGATAACGGTTTACGCTTACGGTAAAGATTATTTGTCCAAAAAAGGGCATGATGAAGCCAGTCAACAGTATAACCGGCGGGTTGATATCTTAATGTGGGAAGCCCCACCCACCAAAGAACAAGGAATTCAGAACAACAAATGATAGATCGGTGTTACGTCAATGAAGAACGGAAAAAACGGGGACATCCCCGTTTTTTTTATTGAAGCGAAACTTTTTTATTTATTTCCCGCTGAATTTTGGGAATAATTTGGGATGAAATCGTATATCTTTAGTATTACTAAAATTTTGGGGAGGAAAAATCCATGGAGTATCCTTTTATAAAATGTCCTAAAAAATCTACCGATACCCCGGAACCAAATCCATTCGTACAATTAGCTCCCGGCAATCCGCCGGAAAGAGAAGAGCATGTTCCGCAAATCGTGGCCCAATTAATCAGGCAGGCTGTTAAAGTTGAAGAAGAATCAATGACATTATTGGATCTGTTGGTGAAATTCATTGAACAGAATCCCAAAATAACCGTTAAATCTAATGAAAGCCCTTATCCGGCCCATTTTATTTCGAAGAATCGATTATATAAATAAAAAGTTTGAAAGCTACCTTTTCTCCTCTTTGAACAAGTGATTGATTTCATTTTGATTGACCACGGTTCGTTTCTCCATGGCCATCAGGCCTTGGTTGGTTTCATTCAACTTTTTCATAAGGCCGAATACAAAGAGCATTAATATTTTGACTCCAGCATGCGGATACATATGGATGAAACGAAAAAAGTCATTCTTCCCGACACACAAGATCCGGGCGGTGTCTACCGGAGAAACATTGGCGGTTCTTTTCGAATCGCCAAAAATACCGGTTTCACCAAAGAAATCGCCTTCTTGAATATTCGAAATAAAGATCTCGGTTCCGCTAGAATCCTTAACCGTAACTTGTAACGTACCCGTTACCACAATAAAAAAACTAGAACTTTCTTCCCCTTGGGTAATGACCCGATCTCCCTTGTAATATTCCAATAAATCACAAATCCCTAATAAATTACGCTTTTCATCATCATTTAAATTATGAAAAATACTGATATTATTTAATCTTGATATTAGAGACCCGTCGCTAATTTTTTGCATAAAGTACACCCCCGGCAATTTCGATCGGAAAATTAAATCGATCGTAATGGGTTAATTATACTTGATCAAATTCGGGGAGTAAAGTTTTTTAAGGGCAACCATGTTTAAGAGCACGCTTTTAAATATTATCTTGTCCGCCGGGCATATTAAGCATTGTAAAAAAGTCCCGGCATATTTGACATATTAAGTATTAACCGATTATCAAAAAGGTGCCGATATTAAATTTGGTGCTTCTTGAGGTTTCGAATCCTTTTTTGCCAATGAAACGGGTTTCAATGAATGGTTTTATCGTCATTCCTGGTAAAAAGAAAAAAAATTTAGTATAATAAGAGAAATAAATCAGGACTTTATTAAAAAGAAGGAGTTGCACATATGAATCAATCGGTTATCGGTTATCTTATTGGCGGATTTATCCCGGCAATTTTGTATGGTGTTTATAATATATTACAAAAGGCCTCCTCACAGCATAAAATAAGTCCGGGAATGTATTTGATCGTGGTCGGTATTTGCGCCATTACCATCGGCACGGCATATTGCGTCATTTTTAAAGAATACACCATATCCCCCACTTCCGGTTTTTATGCTACACTCAACGGGGTCGTTTGGGGGGTGGCTACTTGTTTGATTGCTTTAGCCTATTCTCATTTTAAAATGCCAGTCAGCAAACTGGTTCCGATATTCAATACCAATACCCTGGTGGCGGTAATTTTAGGTTTAATCATTTTTAGCGAATGGAAAACCGTGAATAGTCCGAAAGTAATCATCGGCGCCATTTTGGTCATCATTGGCGGAACGTTGTCGACCAACGCCTGATCTTCGGAGAGAGCCTTTAAAATTTCAGCCACGGATGAATCATTTTCATGAATTCGTGGTTCTTTTTTTATCGCCAATCTTATCATATAATGGGCATAATGATTGGGAAAAGCACGCTATTAATCCGATGCATTTTTACCATCAGCTATCAACTGACCCTTGACTTCAACTTTTAAACTTTACCGAGGTACACTAATGTATCAGGATTTAATCCTTACCGGTAACCGGCCAACCTACCTTCAAATCAAAGACTATCTCAAAGAATTGGTTTTATCCGGGGTTCTACAGGCCGGTTCCCAGCTTCCCGCCTCCAGGGAATTAAGCGCTATTCTCAAGGTGAGCCGGAACACTATCATTCAGGCATATCGGTACCTGGAGGATGATGGGTTTGTTTATACCGTCCAAGGCCAGGGAACATTCGTGGCGGAAATCGATCTCCGTTTGGAAAACACGCCCACCCCGGCGTTTCGGTTCGATTGGCCGGATTCGGTTACCGGTTTGGCCCGGAAGGCCGTCGATCTCGACATCGAAAAGCACGAATTGAAATGGGCCAAAGGAATGATCTCGTTTAAAAGCATCGCCCCGGACGAAACCCTTTTTGAAATGGCGGAGTTTAAAAAAGCATTCCTACAGCGGATTTCCTTGCAAGGGGAAAAACTGCTGAACTATGGTTACGCCAAAGGTTATAAACCACTGATCGAGTATTTGGTTTATTATATGAAAAATAAGGGAGTAGACCCGGACGGCAAGGACATCCTGATTACCAACGGTTTTACCGAAGCATTCAATTTGATGCTGGAGGCGCTTTGCCAGCCTGGGGATGCAGTCATCTGTGAGAACCCCACCCATAATACCGCGCTTAAAATCATGAAACTTTCCGGTGTGGAAATCACCGGTATTCCCCTGACCGAAACCGGTATCGATTTATTGAAGCTTGAGGCGGCGCTTTCTCAAAAACGTTATAAATTAGGGTATCTGATCCCATCCTATCACAACCCAACCGGTTTGGTCATGCCGCTGGAAAAAAGAATGGCCGTTTTGGAAAGCTTTACCCGCCACCGGGTGCCTCTGATTGAGGACGGGTTTAACGAGGAACTCAAGTTTTCAGGCTCCCATGTAGCGCCGTTACTGGCCCTCTCCGGCGCCACGAATCACCTGATTTACCTGGGCAGTTTTTCAAAAATTTTGTTCCCCGGCATCCGGGTGGGTTGGATCATGGGCGATGCGGGCTTAATCGCTATTCTGGAGAGCCTGAAGCGGAGTAAGAACATCCATACTTCGACTCTGGATCAGGCGCTTCTTTTTGAATATTTGCAAAGCGGCCAATTTGAAAAGTACCTTAAAAAAGCTCGCCGGGTATATAAAGAACGGCATGAAACCGCCATTCAGCTCGCCCAAAAATATATCCCCTGTCAAAAAGTTTGGGGCCAGGGCGGCCTTCATATCTTTATTGAATTGAACTCCGGTCTAAACGCCCGGGAAATATTGAATATCTGCTACCAGAAAGGGGTCCTGTTCCTGCCGGGTGACATTTTTTACAGTGACGGCAGTGGTGCCAGTACCTTCCGTCTGGGAATTTCCCGGGTCAAACCGGAGGATATGGAACAGGGATTTAAGATCATTGGGGAGACCATCCGGGAGTTGAGTTCGACATAAGCAAACGACGCGGAGTATAAAAAAACGCTTAACCCTGGCCCTCCGGCTTTTTTATCGAATATCAAATGCTGAACGTGGAGAAATGGAAATCCATCATCCGGAGTACTTTTTTTCCGATGGATTTTATGGCAAAATAGTTTTATAAGGGGATGATGTTTATGATCAATTACAAAAAATCCACGAAGTTGGATAATGTGTTATATGATATCCGGGGACCGGCTCTGGATGCGGCCAAACGAATGGAAGAACAAGGGCATCGTATCTTGAAATTAAATATTGGCAATCCGGCTCCGTTCGGCTTTGACGCCCCGGATGAAATTATCCAGGATGTAATTTTAAATCTCCGGCAAGCCCAAGGATATTGCGATTCCAAGGGAATTTTCCCCGGCCGGAAAGCGATTATGCAAAATTGCCAAGAAAAGGGAATTTCCGGAGTAACCGTCGAGGATATTTATATCGGCAATGGCGCCAGTGAACTCATCGTCATGGCCATGCAAGGTTTATTAAACAATGGGGATGAAATATTAGTCCCGGCCCCCGACTATCCGTTATGGACCGCGGCGGTCAATCTGTCCGGCGGAACTCCGGTTCATTACATCTGTGATGAACAATCCGGATGGTGTCCCGATATCGGGGATATGAAACGAAAGATTACCCCGAATACCAAGGGTATTGTGGTGATTAATCCCAACAATCCCACCGGGGCATTGTATCCGGAAGAGATTCTGTGCCAAATCGTGGAACTGGCCGCTGCCAACGAACTCATCATCTTTGCCGATGAAATCTATGATAAGATTCTCTACGACGATAACAAACATGTATCAATGGCGACACTTTCCGACGAAATCCTGTTCATCACTCTGAACGGATTGTCAAAATCCCACCGTATCGCCGGATTCAGGGCCGGTTGGATGATTATCAGCGGGAATAAGAAGATTGCCCAGGATTATATCACCGGGTTGACCATGCTTGCTTCCATGCGTTTATGCAGCAATGTGCCGGCCCAATTTGCCATCCAAACCGCTTTGGGCGGTTATCAAAGCATCAAGGAATTAACCAAACCCGGCGGGAGGCTCCGGGAACAACGGGATTTGACGTACCGGCGGCTTAATGAGATCCCCGGAATTTCCTGCACCAAACCGCGAGGTGCTTTTTATGTCTTTCCCAAAATCGACATCAAACGATTCAATATTACCAGTGATGAGCAATTCATCATGGATTTGCTCTTGCAGGAAAAAGTGTTATTGGTGAAGGGCACCGGTTTCAACTGGCCCGAGCCCGATCATTTCAGAATCGTTTATTTGCCGGAGCTTGATATATTAGAGTCGGCTTTGAGCGGGATTGAAAGATTTCTGTCCGGTTATAGGCAGGATAAACATCTTGTAAGCTCGGGGAAGAAGAATAAGTAATAAAAACCTACCGCAAATCAATGGTTTTGCCCAAATCTGAAATAGTTGCAAGATAAACACATATCTGTTCAATCGAATCCGGCTAATATCGAAAGGCCATTAAAGAGTCCTAATGAATTTTGAACCACGAATCACACGAATATCACGAAAAAAGAATTATCATTCGATTTTATTCGTGTAATTCGTGCTATTCGTGGAGAATATGATTGATTTGAAAAAGTCTTTTCAAATCCAAAAACCTTATTTTCCCTTGCCCTTTAAAGCCAAAATGTTAATATCATAGGAAAACACGATGGATTTTCTTTCCCGTTCCCGTTTCAACGCCAAACCAATTAAGTCATCGATCAGCTTTGGAAATGGTTTACCAGTGGCCTCCCATAAATAAAACGACAATGATCCGGGGATGGTGTTAATTTCATTTACATAGACACGATTGGTATCTTTATCAATCAAGAAATCCACTCTGGCCACGCCACTGCAACCCAGAGTTTTAAAAGTATCCATGGCCAGTTTCTTGATCAACTGCGATTGCTCTTCCGGAATATCCGCCGGAAGTTTTTTCTTGATAGCACTCATTCCTTTGGAACTACCTTTATTTAGATACTTGTCTTTGTAACTCAAAATTTCGTCGCTGCTGATGGGCTCCTCACAAACGGAAGCCTCCGTTTTCTCATAATCACCCAATACCGAACAATTGATTTCCTTGAGATTTTTGATCATTTTTTCGATCAAAATCTTTTTGGAGAAAGTTTGCGCCAGAAAAACCGCTTCTTCCAGTTCATCCAAATGATTTACTTTCTTGATTCCCACACTGGAGCCAAGATTGGCGGGTTTGACGATGACCGGAAACTTGATTTCATTTTCCAATTTGGCAATAATCGGTTGATTATCTTTATACCAGTCTTTCGAGTAAAAACTGACATAATCGACGGTTGGGATTCCGGATTCCCGTAAAGCTTTTTTCATTAAAACCTTGTCCATTCCAATGGAGGATGCCAAAATGTCCGAGCCCACATAGGGTATTTTCAGCATTTCCAGATAACCCTGCAACGTTCCATCTTCCACATTGGTGCCGTGCACCACCGGAAACGCCACATCGATTTTTCTAATGATATTTTTGGAGAATTTGGAACCCGGGTATTTTATGATGACCGGTTCATTATGATCATGGATGATATTAATCGCCTGGCATTTGGACAATAGTTTATTGATATCCGAATAATTCTGAATATCCATTAACTCATTGCCGGTGTAAAAGATACCGCTTTTAGCGATATAAATGGGAATGATGTTATATTTCTCTTTGTCCATGGCGCTCATGGCCTGGGAAGCGGAGATTACGGAAATTTCATGTTCCACCGAAATACCGCCAAAAAATACTCCAACATTAATTTTCATTTGCTGTCCGTCTCCTATTCATTATAAGTATCCGGTAAGTCGTTTTCAAAAAGAACCACACTACCTTCATCCGCAATCGTATGCATTTGTTGAAGGGCCTCCGCCAGATTATTGGCGATAAATATCTTATTTTCCGGGTAATTTTTGATTTTCAGTCCTTCTTGAATGGGAATGGTGCGTTTGGGTCCGACTAAGATAATGTAATCGCATGAATCGGCGGCCTGCATCCCAAACTCTTTATTATATTCGAACTCTTTGGCGCCAAGCTCCACCATTCCGGGAGTGATAAGCACTTTATTCCGGCTGTTAAATGTTTTTAAAACTTGTAAGGCCATTCTAGCGCCTTCGGGGTTTGAGTTGAACGCGTCATCAATGATGGTTTTTCCATTCTGAATGGTTTTTAACTCCAACCGGTGGGGCACCGGTTCAATGGTTTTCACCGCATAGGAAATCGCTTCAAAATCAACCCCCAATTCACTGGCTACGGCGACTGCGGCCACAATGTTTAAAATATTATGGACCCCCAGTAACTTGGTCTGTAAAACCTTCTTTTCCTGATTATATTTACAGACGGTGAAGGTCGATCCTTTTCCATCAAAATGAATGTCTTCCACCCAATAGTCTAAATTATCACCGTCAATCCCATACCGGATGCTCTTTTTATCGACTTCCCGGCTTCTTATATATGGATTATCATAATTCAGAAAAGCCACCCCGTCCCCGGGCAAGCTATTGATTAATTCAAATTTGGTGTGAATGATATTATTAATATTCTTGAAAGTTTCTAAATGCTGCTCCCCAATGGATGTTAATATCCCGTACCGGGGCGATACCAGATCGCAGATCTCCCGGATATCTCCTTTTTGCTTGGCTCCCATTTCCACAATAAAGATTTCATGAATGGGTTTTAGCATGGTTCGGATGGTTTTCACCACACCCATGGTGGTGTTGTAACTCTCCGGCGTCATCAAGACATTGAACTTTTCCGACAAAATTCGATTCAAGAAATATTTGGTGCTGGTCTTACCGAAACTGCCGGTGATACCAATAATCGTTAACTGGGGCATTAATTTTAATTTCGCCTTGGCATCGTTAACGTACCATTGAAAAATAAGCCTTTCAACCGGCAGATTGATTATATTGGCGAAAAGAACCACGATATACGAAAAAGCGCCTAAGAAAACCAAACCGCCGGATGCAATCATGAAATGGGTGATATTCGCAAAGATGTTGAAGGAATACAAAACAAAGAGCAGGGCTGCCCACAAGATGCCCATCGTGACAATCAATCGTTTGATCCGGCTGGTAATCACGAGTTTTTTCTTTTCCGGCGTTTTATTTTTGACGGAAATTACGATGAGCAGCGAATAACAGAAGATCCAGGTGAGAAACCACAGCCAGTGGTTGTTTCCCCACAAAAATATCAACGTGATGAGCGGAATCAGATCTCTGATCATGAAAATGCGCTTTCGGTTATTCGAAAGCCATTTAAAATACCGGTTGTTCTGATATGAATTTAACTGCAGCATATGAATATCTTTTTTGGCTTTTACGCCAAAATATATTAAATATACAATGATGGCAATCGCTATCCGGATGAAGTTCATGAACGGCCTCCCATATCCTCTTTTAAGAAACTTGAGATTACAATTGAAAATTCGTTAAATTTATCAAGATAGGAAAAATGTCCGGCATTTTTGAATACAACCAATCCGGCGTCCGGTATTAATTTCTCCATCAATTTTCCATCCGATACCGGTGTTGCCTGATCATTTTCACCCCAAATCAACAAAGTGGGACGGTTAATCATGGGCAGCAAATGCCGTAAGTCTTCGTTTACCACTTTGACCATGACTTGACGCATAATGTTTGAAGCATTTTTATAATCGGACGAACCAAATTTAGCTTTGACTTTTTCGATAAGATCTCCGGTATAGGTTTTAATGATGGGCAATTGTAAAATTCGTTTAATAAATTTATAAGTATAAACTTTATAATAGTACTTTATGGTTCGTTTCGGTTTAACACCCGCGCTATCCACCAATATTATTTTTTTGATGGGAATTTGTTTTTTCCCGGCAAGCTGGATAATAATCCGGCCCCCGAATGAATGGCCGATGAGTATGGGATTGGTTATTTGTAACCGGATCAAAAATTGTTCCAGAAGATCGGAATAATTCGAAAGATCCCAGGGAAACGGCGGTTCTTCACTTTGACCAAAGCCGGGGAGGTCGATGGAATATACTTTACAATGGTTTTTGAGATAATTATGGACAATTTCAAAACTCTTAATGCTTCCTCCCCATCCATGGAGCAAAATTACCGGATTGCCTTGGCCGGATTCAATATAGTTTATTTTTAATTGATTGATTTCGATAAACAATTACGGATTTCCTCTCTTTTTTCGTATATCCGAAACCGTATGATTCGCTGGCTTCAATACGTTATTATATTGCCGGAGTCCGATGAACTATACTCAAGACTTATACGACAACCACTATCGAATTCCTTTTTTACGACTTTTCTTTCAGCGCCCTAAAAATTATCATCAAGAAACGGAATGATTTCCTTACTCAAAAATCATTCCGCCCTAAAAATAATTGACGATTGGCAATCATAAACTCTGTTCTTTATTAAGCTGATTTTGGCTCCTGTTGATACTCCGCTAAAAACCTTTCAATCCCCTGAAGCGCCGCTTCTAACGTGGCGCACTCCGGTAAATAGACGATCCGGAAGTGATCGGGAGCGGGCCAATTGAAACCGGTGCCTTTCACCAGCAGAACTTTCTCCTCAAATAACAGATCCATGATGAGTTGCTCATCATCGATAATGTTAAACCGTTTGATATCGATTTTCGGAAATATATAAAAAGCTCCTTGCGGTTTGGTGCATGAAAGGCCAGGGATCTCGTTGATCCGCCGGTAAATGTAATCCCGTTGTTCCCGGAGCCTCCCGCCGGGTTTGGTTAGATCCTTAATGCTTTGATAACCGCCCAGAGCGGTCTGGATGGCGTATTGAGCCGGAACATTGCTGCACAAGCGCATCGAAGACAACATATTTAACCCGGTGATGTAGTCTTCAGCTATCCGCTTATTGCCGCTGATCACCATCCAACCGGCGCGAAAACCGCAGATCCTGTATGATTTGGACAGGCCGTTCATTGTGATGAACAACACTTCATCCGATAAAGAGGCCAATGAAGTGTGTTTAATATCGTCATAAAGAATCTTATCGTAAATTTCGTCGGCGAAAATGATTAATTGATGCTCGGCGGCTAAGTCCACGAACTGGCGCAGGACTCCTTCCGGATAGACGGCGCCGGTTGGATTGTTAGGATTAATCACGATGATTCCCTTGGTCTTGGGAGTGATTTTCCGTTTCATATCCTCTAGATCCGGGTACCATCCTGATTGCTCGTCGCAAATATAATGAACCGGAGTTCCACCGGAAAGATTGACGGCAGCGGTCCAGAGTGGATAATCCGGCGCTGGAACCAACATCTCATCGCCGTTATTCAATAAAGCCTGCATCGCGATCATGATCATTTCACTCACGCCATTGCCGATGATGATGTCCTCAATACCGACTCCGGCAATCCCCTTTTCCTGGCAATAGTGCATGACTGCTTTCCGGGCCGGAAAAATCCCTTTTGAGTCGCTGTACCCTTGGGCATCCCGTATGTTTACGATCACATCCTGGACGATCTCATCCGGCGCCTCGAAACCAAAGGGTGCCGGATTACCAATATTCAGCTTTAAAATCCGCTGCCCCATATCCTCCATCCGTTTGGCGGCATCCAGAGCGGGTCCGCGAATATCATAACAAACATTATCCAACTTCGCCGATTTTTGATAAATCATTGCCAATTCATCTCCTAACATCCACACCAGGGTATATTGCCACATTGAAAGGTTTTTTTTATTGCTTCTAGAGTAATTGTGCCACAAACTCTCATATAAAGAAAGAACCACGGCCGGCCAATTTTTACCGGTTCGTGGTTGGTGTGAAAAAGGAGGTTC
>JAEZJQ010000140.1 GCA_023436305.1 Bacillota bacterium | reverse complement strand
TTTTCCACCGATGAATTATTAGCCAGGTTAAGAGCGCTAGCCCGCAGAAAAAATAAAGAATTAGTCGAAAATACCATTACCGTGGCCGGACTTACCTTGGATCCCTTAAAATGTGAAGTGCTCAAGGGGACGGATGTGATTCAACTGAGCGTCAAAGAAGCGTTGTTGCTGGAACTTTTAATGCGTAACCACGGGCAAGTGATCACCAAAGAACTGATTTTTGAAAGGGTTTGGGGATATTACTCCGAAACCGAATTCGCCAATATCGAACTTTATATTCATTATCTCCGTAAAAAACTAAATATAACTTGTATAAAGACGGTTCGCGGCGTAGGTTATTATTTCCAAGGGGAAGCCGATGTTTCGTAAATTAAAACTGCAATTTATCGGGACCAATCTGGCCATTATTACGGTTCTTTTTGTAACCCTCACCGCTGGTGTTTATATTGTGTTACAAATCAATATGATCAACCATGCACGGGTGTTCTCGAAACAGTTGGCCGAGGGGATCAATTCCGGTATGCTTCCGGAAATTTCGTTGGATGAAAATGGTAGACAGAATTTTCATGACCGGCCTTCGGCGGAACGCCATAAACCTCCGAGATCTGGCACTTACGGGCCTCTGGGACCTCCAGGACCACCCCCGGGGTCTCCCCGGGATATGAACCGGATGATTCCGCACTTCTTTTATATCAAAACCGATTCCAGAGGAAGGATCACCTTTCAATCACCCGGGCAACCATTCGAAAAGACTTACTTGGTGGTTTTGGCGCAGCAGGTTGATAAAACCGGCCTAGACAGCGGCCTTATAAATTTTCGCCGTTCAAAATATTTTTTTTATAAGACATCGTTAGCAAAGCAACCGGGAACACTATTGGTATTTCAAGACCTGAAACAGGAAAAAAGTATACAACAATTGATGGTTGTATCTTTGATAATGATTGCCATTATTTATCTTATTTTAGCCATGGCCGGTAGTCTCTTTATGGCCCGGCGGGCAATTAAGCCCATTCAAAAAGCCTGGCAGCAACAGAAAGATTTTCTGGCAGACGCCTCCCATGAATTACGCACCCCGCTTACCGTCATCCAGACCAACCTGGAGGTCGTACTCGGTAATCCGCAGGAAACCGTTGCCAGCCAAATGGATTGGTTGACTAATGTGTGGGAAGAACTTCAACAAATGACGGGTCTGGTCTCCTCGCTCTTATTTTTGACACGGGTGGATTCAGAAGCATACCGTATGGAAAAGACCAATTTTTCTCTTGATAAAGTTACGACGAGTGTTTTCGAGTCTTTTAAGCCTTTGGCCGATGCCAATAATATCAATTTATCCACAACCATTACCCGGGAAATCACCTGTTATGGCGATGAGTCAAACATCCGGCGGGTGATCGAGATTTTACTTGAAAATGCAATTCATTACACGCCCCCCGGTGGGAAAATATCCTTACAATTACAACAGCAGGATAAAAAGATTTTGCTTGAAGTAACCGACACCGGAGAAGGAATCGCTTCCGAACATCTCGATAAAATATTTGATCGTTTCTACCAAGTGGATCCGTCCCGGTCGAAAGGCAAAGTGGGTTTAGGGTTGTCTATCGCCAAAAGCATCATTGAAAATCATGGTGGATTCATCAACGTTACCAGTCACCCCGGTTCGGGAACAACATTTACGATTCAGTTACCTTTATTGTAATATTTAATGTTTATAAAAATCGGAAATCACAGACGTCGTTTACAGGGTATCCTTGGCGGGAGTTGAAGAGATTGTTTTTACTACAACAGTTATGGCGATATCCATGCATAATGACGGACTCCGCCATGAAACTAGAAGCTAATGGTAGACCCGGTGATGTCAAAACTCGAATAATCGCCAAACCCGCTGAAAAATTGTTGCTGTATTTGCTTTAGGATGCTTTGCATATTGTTCAGGTCGTCCTCCGTGGCCGTGCCACTTGCTACCTTGTCCAGGAAATCTTTGATTTCAGAGCTTTGACCCGGTCCGGGACCGTTGGCGCCGTTAGGCGGTGGTGGTGGCGGGCCGTACATCATGTAGTTCGACATGACATTTTGGGCGTCACTGGAGATCTCCAAACTGTCACCGTCCGCACTAAAAAAAAGATTTTGGAGATTTTGGGCATTTTGGGTTGACTGTGAAGTACCGTCGGTGCTGGTTTGGTGAGTCTTTAGATAATTGGAAAAGATGGACCAACGATTGCCTACCGATGAAATATTCATATTCTTACCTCCTTTTTTTTTCAACTCCCATGATGAATATCGAAACCCATTCTTGGAAATTCCTTTGAAAATTGATCTTTTTAAAAACCCATTTTAGATAATTTGTTTGATATTCAAATTGTTCTGGGAATAATTTAAAGTTTAAAGGGAACACTTGAGAAACAAATGGCAAAAGATTATAATAGGATTGCTGAAACCGAACAGCGCCGCGTTTTTTAACGAAATTTGAATAGGAAGTGATGATTTTGACGGAATTCCAAGAAATACAACCGAAAACAACGGAAATCACCGATGATTGTGAGCGAATGGATTGCGAGGATTGTTCCAAGCGGAGTAATTGTGAACCTTATAATAAAGGTGTAAACAATTTGGCTTTTTTATAATAAGGGTACCACCATATTGGCCTGGAAAAGTTGAGCCGGGCTGACAAAATGATTCACCGTAGCCCAGGCTTTTTCGGTCTGGGCAAATTTATGAAGGAAGTTACGATTTGATAGGAAATAATTTTAATTGGAAATAGGCTGAAACTTATTCATTGAATATTGCTTTAGCGGGTCTGCGCTTTAAAGTATTTACATGTCTAATCGCCGGAGTAATAATACCGTGTAATAATGATTCCAGGAGTGATATGATGAAAAATCATCATGTATTATCCATTTTGATATACTTCTTTTTATTCGGCTTGTTCCTGGTGAACTGCACCACCGCCGCGCCCAAAAGACACCAGAATAATCCGTCAAAAGAATTCAAACCGGCCCCGGCTTTCATTGTGGATGGCTTGGCGGACACAAAATTTCAGATGGTGGATGCAGATCATCCCGGGTTATCTTATATCGGCCGAATTGATTTCCATGATCCCAAAGCGCCCGTTTTCATCTGGCAGGGAACCCAAGTGCGAGCCCGTTTTTCCGGAAAAAGCATTGGTTTCAGGTTTTCTAACGCCTGGGGGCAAAATTTTTATAATGTGATTATCGACGGTAAGATCCGGTTTCTTAAACTCAATGAATGGGGAACCCATGATTACCAGTTGGCCCAAACATTATCTGAGGGCTCCCATGAGTTCGTCCTTTTCAAACGGACAGAGGCGAATTCCGGTAATGCGGTATTCCGTGGACTAATCCTTGGAGAAGAAGCTAAACTTGAGGCCAAACCCGATCCACTGCCGCTGCGGATCGAATTTTATGGCGATTCGATAACTGCCGGGGCATGTAATGAAAATCCCCCCAATACGGAACAGTATGACGATTTATCAACCCATAATAATTACCTCTCCTATGGCGCAATTACCGCCCGTAACCTTAACGCTGAGTATGTTTGCATTGCCGTAAGCGGTATCGGTATATGTTATAGCTGGAATTCATTTCTAATGCCGGAGGTATACAACCGGTTGTATCTAAATACATCGGACGAAAGATATAATTTCAAGGAAGAAAACCGGATATTGTGGTACTCAATGTGGGTCAAAATGATTTCGGATACCCCAGGGCCAAGGGAAAGGACTTCCCTCCCCATTTTACGGAAAAGTATGTTGAATTGGCAAGAGATATTCGTGGCTTGTACCCCGATGCCCGAATCATCTGCACCGTTGGCGGCATGTCCGCTTATAGTGATTCCAATGAACTCCAGTCCGCTTTTCAGAAAGCGGTGGTCGAACTGAAAGCCACCGATAAAAAAATTGTTTCGTTCATATTTACGGCCTTTACCTACAATCATCCCCGGATAGATACCCACGCCAAGATGGCTGAAGAATTGACCGTTTTTATTCAAAACGAGATTTTGGGGAAATAACGCTGCAATCCCCAAACTCAAAAAGATGTTAAAGAATGAAGAATGAAGTAATAAAGAACCCGGCATTTCAAACCTGCCGGGTTTTTACGATTCAATTATATCTGAAATTCATTTATGCTTGATCGCTCAACTTTAGTAGTTTTTGCCATTCGTTCTCCACGTTCTCCTCAACGGCTTTCAACATCCATTCATTTCCGGGTTGGAAGACGTGACGGAAACGGTTTTGCTTCTTCATCCAGTCGAGGGGTGAAGTGACTTCCTTGGGCTGGAAGGTAATCTTCCAAACGCCGTCAACCACTTCAAACAAAGGCCAAATCCGGCAGGACACGGCCTGGCGAGCGATTTCCATGGTTTCTTCGGGAGGAAATCCCCAACCCAACCGGCAGGGGGACAAGATGTTGATGAATGATGGACCATCAGTGGCCAGGGCTTTTTGGACCTTGGTCACGAAGTCGTTCCAGTAGCCGATGGAAGCTTGGGCCACATAGGGTATATTGTGAGCGGCCATGATCTTGGTCAAATCCTTTTTAAACTGGGTCTTACCGGGAATCTTCTTCCCCGCCGGGCTAGTGGTGGTGTTGGCTCCGAAAGGAGTGGCGCTGGAGCGTTGAATTCCAGTATTCATATAGGCGCCATTATCATAACAGATATACAACATCCGGTGGCCTCGTTCCATGGCGCCGGAAAGGGATTGAAGTCCGATATCGTAAGTGCCGCCGTCGCCGCCGAAGGCGATGAAGTTAATATCTTTATTAATTTCGCCCTTTTTTTTGAGGGCGCGGTAAGCGGTTTCCACCCCGCTGATATTGGCGGCTGAGTTTTCAAAAGCGTTATGAATGAACGGAACATTCCAGGCCGTATACGGGAAGATGGTGGTGGTTACTTCCAGACAACCGGTGGCTGAGCCGACGATGACCGGTTTATCGGAGGCCAACAAAGCTTGCCGGACGACCACCGGGGCGGCGCAACCCGCGCAAGCACGGTGTCCACCGGACAATGGTTCGCTTTTTTTGGTCAGTTCTTTGATATTTGCCATTTTTCTATTGTTCCTCCTATTCCCTGACGCCGAGATATTGAATGAGCTGGCCGGTCTTGCCTGATTTCTTGATATCCAGCAAGGTCTGGTAGACTTTTTCAATATCAGTGACGAAGATATCCCGGCCGCCCAGGCCGTAAATGTAATCAACCACCATGGGCCGGGTTGACAGATCGTATAATGCGGAACGGACTTCATTGAAAACCGGACCGCCGAAATTGGCAAGGCCGTCGGAACGATCCAATACCGCGACTGCTTTGACGTTTTTCAGAGCATTTACGATTTGTTCCGCCGGGAAGGGACGGAAGACGCGAATCTTTACCATTCCGGCTTTGATTCCCTGTTTACGCAAGTTGTCGATAGCCGCCCGGGCGGTACCGGCGGTGGAACCAAGGCAAACGATGGCGACTTCGGCGTCGTCCATTTGGCAGGTTTCAATCAAATCATAATAACGGCCGAATTTATCGCCAAATTCCTTGCCGATCTGGGCGATGACTTTGGGCGCATTGGCCATACCTTCCGCGATTTGGCGGCGATGTTCAAAATAATAGTCAGTGAAATCCAAAGCCCCGGCGGTGATGGGTTGATCCACGTTCAAGAGCGGATGGGCCGGTTTATATTTGCCGATAAACTTCTTGACTTCTTCATCGGGGATCAAATCCATGGCTTCCATCCCGTGGCTGATGATGAACCCATCGGTGGTGGCCATAGTCGGTAAAGTTACATCCGGATGTTCGGCAATCCGGACCGCCTGGATCATATTATCATAAGCTTCCTGGGAGTTCTCCGAAAAGATCTGAATCCAGCCCGCATCCCGGCAAGACATAGTATCGCTGTGGTCACAATGAATGTTAATCGGAGCGGAGATGGCGCGGTTTACATCGGCCAGTACTATCGGTAAACGCATACCGGAGGCGATATATAAAATCTCGGCCATCAGCATCAAGCCTTGGGATGATGTCCCGGTCATTACCCGGGCGCCTGCGGCGGAAGCGCCCACACAAGCGCTCATCGCCGAGTGTTCACTTTCTACTGCCACGTATTCGGTATCTACCAGGCCATCGGCTACATAACTGGAAAAGATCTGAACGATCTCCGTGGCCGGGGTTATCGGATAAGCGGCGACTACATCCGGGTTGATCTGGCGCATGGCCTCGGCCATTGCTTCATTCCCGGTGCGCGCCACGACTTCTTTCGTTACCATGTTAACCCTCCTCGATTTCTGCTTCGTCTTTCATGATAATGGCCTTCTTTTTGGAAGGACATTCGTAAGCGCAAATTCCGCAGCCTTTGCAATGCTTATAATCAATACCGGTCATTTTACCGTCTTTGAGGATAATCGAAGAGTCCGGGCAAAAGATCCAGCAAAATGAACAATTGATACAATTCTCCTGGATGAATATGGGCCGTTTACTCCGCCAGTCACCGGTTTCATATTTTGTGGCGGTACCGCCTTCCAGGATTAGGGCGCCTTTTGGTAAGTCCTTGTATCCGGGGTCACTCATTCGCTTATTACCTCCTCAAATGCCCGGGATACGGCCTTCACATTACCGTCGATGATCTCGGGCTTGTTTTTGAACTTCTTTTCCAGCTTGTGCCGGGTATCATCCAGCAGAGTTTGACGATCCACGATGCCGGTTACCTTGGCCAGAGCGCCCAAAATCGGCGTATTGGGGATTGCACGTCCCAAAGTTTCCGTCGAAACTTTATTGGCGTCGATGGTATAGACCTTCCTGCCTTTTAAGTTGAGCACTTTCCGGATTTCGGCCGGGGATTTGGGAGTGTTCACAATCAACACGCCGTCTTCAGGGAGCCCTTGCGTAACATCCACTTTTCCTAACAAAGTGGGATCAAGCACTACCACAACCTGGGGATTGGTCACGCCGCAATGAACCGTGATCGGCTGATCGCTGATCCGGTTATAAGCCTTCATCGGTGCGCCCATGCGTTCCGGGCCGTAATCCGGAAAAGCCTGCATGAATTTACCCGTACTGACAATAGTTTCCCCTAGGAGTAAAGCACCGGTTTTGGCGCCCTGGCCTCCCCGGCCATGCCAGCGAATCTCTAATAATTCCGCCACTATAGTGTCCTCCTTTGTATCGCGCGCATCCGCGCGCGGTGATACGATTTGTAATACTGTTACAACTCGGTTTCGATGCTTGATGCTTTTTCGCCCTTCGGGAACGGAATGGGATACTTTGTTATTTTTTTCACCCAGTGACATCAAAGCACAAACATACTAATTTTCTACCCGAAATAATAAAATCCCTGCTGAAAAAATATAATTTTTTATAAAATTTTGCGGGCTGGTTTGTCCACCCCGGCTTGAAAGCCGGGGCTAGGTTGAAATTCCTTCTAAAGCCCGTTGAAACGTCTCGGGGAAGCTTCGAAGCGAAAACAACCATGAAAAGGGGGTTCGAGAAAAAAGACATCCATTTCATTACGAAAGGATGTCCTTGGCATACGATTTAGATTTGACCTGGCCTTGTTAATTCAAGGCTGATTTATTTTTCATTTTCCAGTGTTAAAGTCCCAAATACACTGGCATTGATGTATGCAACATTTTTATCAACTCCGGGAATGTCGATGGAACCGATAAAGCTTTGCCGGTCAGAGCTATTATCGTTGTCGCAGTATGCGATGGCAAACCCTAGGTTCTTCCCGGTGGTCAGTGTAACTGGTTTATTGGTATTCGATGATTCATCATATTTATCATCGAAGACTTTGACGGAAGCCTCCCAGGTGTAGATATTGCCGTTTTTTGTTCGCTTGATTGATACATGGTCATTAAAGAGCTTAGGGAACCCGTTTTTAGCGGCATCCACGACATTATAATCCAGGGCGATGTGATAAGCGAAGGCGTTATAGTTGAAGGTGTGAATCCCGCCGGAGTGATCCTCGTCCAAAAAGATCTCCAGGCAATCGTCTTTATAATAGTCCACCAAAGGGTTGGAGTAAACATCCGAAAGCACATCGTCGGTGATTTCGATGAGGAAATACAACCGTTCCGGGGTCCAGACTATCTTATACCGCCCGCTGAAGTCTTCCGGGGATGGTTGCACACCCAGCCATAAATATTTAATCTCGCGCCATTCGGCTTTTTTCCAGCAGATGTCATTGGCAAGCCCGTCAATCACCGGTGCTGTGGCGGTTTGGGGTGCTCTGTAATTTCCATCGGAAACCGGGTTAGTGGTTGTCGAGACCGCGGACGTTAAGGTAAACTCCTGCTCGGTTCGGTTTAGGAAACGATCATAGGCGTAGATTTTCAGTTGGTTCTTAACATCAACTGCTTGACCGAGCTTTATGGTAATATTATCGAAGCCTTGGGTAATCATCGGCTTCATCCGTTTTCCGTCCATAAACAACTCCACTTTTACGGTTTCTGCATTAGCATCCAACGTAAGGTGCAAATCGCCGGATTGAATCCAGGCCTGTTTCACCTTGAACTCCGGGCCGGTTTTGTCGCTGATTCTCTCCCCGCCACCCGGTGGAATCACCCCGGCAAAATATTTGCGAACTTCGTCCACTTTTTGACCGGCGACATTGATACAGGCTGTATCCAGATTCCCGGCTCTACTATTGTTCAAGTATCGTAGATATCCGACGGATTGAGGGTCCCAGCCGATGACTAAAGATTCGATGGTATCGACCGCAATGGGGTCTTTTCCGGCCAGAATCAAGCGCATATTCATTTGATCCTGTTTGATATCCGTGGTCTTACTGGTTTCGTAGCTCGGGGTCGGGCCGTTTTGGATTCCCTGTAAACCATCCATGATGACGTAATCCACTGGACGGCAGAGATAAAAATCATGGAGCCATTTGTGAATCTCCCCACTCTCGTGGTTAAACATGTTTAGCCGGATTGGATTACTGGAGGAGGAGCCGTAAATGTTGGCGGGCGTGGCGCCGATTCCGACATTTTTAATGCCGCCGGTGACTGCCGCGTGCCAGTGATTTTTCAAGGTGGGCAGGCTGATAACCACATCCGCCTGTTTATACTTCTTGTTCAAGTAATATTCCTTATGGATCAGTCCATTGGGCAGTTTCACCTTAACCAGCCCCGGCGATTTGGTATTGTGCCATGAACCACTGTCTTCCTCGATGGCCAGAAAGGCGTCCACACCGGGGATGTATTTGGGAGTATAATTTAAATGGTTCATGATGGGTTTGGTGGGGCTGCCCGAACCTTCCATAACATATACTTTTCCGTGAGGATTGTATTCCCGGACCAGTTCCACTACGGCTTTGGTCACTCGCCAATCAGTGGTGACTCCGTTGACCTCGGTGGCTAGTAACCGGCCTCGCCAGCCCAGTAGAGTATTGTCAATCATCCCCACCAGATTCGGTTTAATGACCACCGTTGAGTTGTCTTTGATCAATTCGGGAAACCCCTCGGCCAGATTCACCGCTTCCCGGACCATGGTCCGGATCTCTTCATATTTTATGTCCGCCGCGTTGGACTCTTTTGATTGGACGATGGCGACTTGAGAGTCGGGTAATTTTTTTATCTCGGCTAGAACGCTTTTGTTTACCAATCCTTGAACGACCATTACCGCTCCCAGAAGAATCAATAGTCCCCAAAAGATCCATGGCTTTAACCGACTGTTTTTCATGTCAACACACTCCCCCCATTTCAATTTTAACATTTCGTAAACGCAATGAGGTGACCATTCTCAGAATCGCCACTTTGTCATAATATTAATATAACACTTGATTATATTTATTATCGACTTACTATAGTACTTTTTTAAGAATTTTTCCAAGTACCGTGGTACTTATTTCAAATCATGACCAATGATTCGCCGGATTTGATTCCAAATTTCATCCCGGCCTTGGCCGGTGACGGCGGAAAATGGAATCAATGTTTCGCCCTCATTCATGGCCAGGGTTGAGTGGATATCTTGCAACCGCTGAAAGATTTGGCTGCGGGTTATTTTATCTAATTTTGTGGCCACCACCAGACGGGCCCGGTCCTGACTTACAAGCCAGTCAAACATTGTTTGGTCATCGTCCGACGGCGCATGCCGGATGTCCACCAGCATGATAATAAGCTTCAACTGTTTTCGGGAATTTAAATAGGTTTCAATCATTTCGGCCCAGGAATTTTTTTCGGCCTTGGAGACACGGGCATAGCCGTAGCCTGGTAAGTCAGCAAAGTAAAGGGCATCATCAATGTTATAAAAGTTAATTTGACGCGTTCTCCCGGGTTCAGCCGCTACCCGGGCCAGGTTTTTTTTGTTCAGCAGAGTGTTGATAATAGAAGACTTACCCACGTTGGACCGGCCGACCAGGGCGATTTCCGGTAGGGAATGGAGCGGGTATTGGCCGGGTTTAACGGCGGTGAGTTCGTATTTGGCGTTTTTGATGTTCATGGTTAGTATTTTAACACGAAGCCGGTGGAAAATGTATAGAGATTTGACAAATTACACCCCAAAATAGGACAGATTTTAATTACGGCCGGGAAGCAGAGTATGAAAGCTAATATGATGTATTTACACAATGACGACGAATATTGACAATTCAAGGCAATTATTATATAATATGACTATATACGTAGTCAATAAATGAAAGGAATTATCGATGATGAAACCTTCCCTGGGGAGTCAGGAAACCGAATTGTTAAAATTCATCAGCGCCCATCAGGAGCCGCTTACGGTCCGTGAAATCACCGAGGTGTTCGGAGAAGCTCAAGGGCTGGCGCGTACCACCATCCTTACCATGCTGGAACGATTACGCAAAAAGGGATTTGTAAACCGTACCGAAATTGAGGGCATCAATCATTATGCCTCCAATTCTTCCAAAAGCGATTTGCTCCAGGATATGGTCAGTCATTTTGTGGAGAAGACCCTAGAAGGTTCATTATCGCCGTTTATGGCGTATCTGACCCAAAAAGTCGAATTAAGCGACGCGGAACTGGCCGAGTTCAAACAATTAATCGCTAATTTGGAACAGAACCGCTCTTCCAAAAAATGAGAGGGATGAAGGGTGCGCGTGATTTGACAATTTTGAACCATCTCTACCGCTTATAAAAAATAAATACAATCGGGAATTTACAGTTTTTTTCAAGGTTTTCTTCTTAGTCCACCATGAAACCACCCAGAAAAAATCCGAATTGACGAATTGAGGTTGCGGGTATAAACTTTAATTAGACTACAGATGTAATCAAGAAGTGCCCAAGTCTTTTCGAGGGTATCAGCCTACCGGGGAAAATGACATGATTAAACCGGATCGGGAAAGAACCAGTCTTTCTCAAATGTGAGAGGGTGAATCAAGATGGGTACTGATATTAAGTGAAAATAATTTAATAAGCAGTTGGGCGGATGCCATGATCCGGGCACTGGCAAGGGAGTATGGTTTTTGGGCTGGTATGGATCATTACGGCAATCTTCCCCAAAATTCATCCCACCGTTCGCTGCTGGTTATGGCGGATTGTCTATTTAAAATTACTGGTGTCCTTTTTAGTGGTACCATTTCGCATCCCCCATTTCAGTCCACTAAAAGAATTCCCGGTCCCAATAGCCCGGTTTCTAAATATCGATCCGGTTTCACAATTGATTTCCACCATCCCGATTCGATCGCAGCTTAATCTAATAAACCCACCGGTATTCTTCCGCCCTGAATTATGGGTTAGCGTATGGATATTGGGAATTGGCTTGTTTGGGGCCTATCTGGTTTTATTATGGCACCGAAACCGCGTAATCCGGAAAGATTTCCGTCCGTGCATGCCCAATGAAATGCTGCAATTTCGTTACTTAAAACTCTGTTCCGAACTTGAAATCCAAAAACCACCCCGGCTTTTAATATCGGGTTTCATTGATTCGCCAGTATTGCATGGCATAATCCATTCCCGAATTATTTTACCAGAAATTGTTGTATCCCAATATACACCGGATGAGATACAGATGATGTTGGCCCATGAATTAGCTCATTTTAAACGGCGGGATCTGTTCTGGAACTGGCTACCGTTGATTGTACGGACTTTATTCTTTTTTCACCCCCTGGTTTGGATGGCGGAGCGGCAGTGGCGAAATTGGTATGAAATTTGCTGCGATCATTTAGCACTACGATTTTTACTCAAGCCGAGGCCGCTGATTATGGCCGGGTGTTACTGAAAGCAACGGTTATGCAACCCAAGTTAAATATGTCCAATAAAATACCAAGGATAGCGGCGTTTTATACATCCCAATCCAAACAAGTTTTGAAAAAGCGGCTTTTGGCTCTTAACAGCCCAAACCCGATGAACCCCAAATGGATTCCGGTTTCCCTGCTGATTTTAACCCTCCCTTTGGTCCCTTGGATTTGATTCCATTTAACCAGGTTCAGAGAAACCCCGTTGGGGTTTCTGTTATTTTAGGGCTTTTATGCTTGTCAGTCGGTTGATCGATATTATTGAACAGCCACCGGTTTCTGCATTTCGAAATCAAAAATTGAAATGAATGTTTATATCTCCAAAAACTTGGCGAAAATAAATTATAACCTCCGGATTCAAATCCAGGCCAATGAATTTTTAATACAAATTAAAAGAATTATTCCGGTCTACCGCTCTTTTAACGAAAACATGCGGGTATCCGATAATAGTACCACGGTACTTTAAGTGAGTACCATTTAAGTACTTTGGTAAGCAGACATCGGTTCGGTTGGATGGTAGAATTGGAAAAGACAATTGACAAGGAATGGGGAAGCAACCGCTTCTTACACTTAAGATAGATGCAAAAACAATGGGAGGTCTTCACAGCAATGATTCATCCATTCATCGAACCAAAAAACCAAGTCAATGCCGCCATTTATGTAGATTATGAAAACATTCAGGAACTACTGCACAAATATCGGATTAATCTGCTGGAGATTGATTTTTTCCCGGCGATCTTGAACCGGTTCCGGGAAATTTATCACTTGAATATCGTGGAATGCATCGTGTATGGTAATTTTGAAAAGAAAGGATTTCCGGGAAAGCAGCAAACAATTTTGCAAAATCTTGGTTTAGAAACGCGCCACTCATCCAGGAACGGCAAGAATTGCAGTGACTTGATGCTCACCGTGGACGCCTTAACCACGCTGTATAAGAACCCCAATATTCAAGCATTTGTGATAATTTCCAGTGATCGGGATATGATTCCCCTGATCGGGGCGATTAAATATGAAAATAAATTCGCCTACATGCTCTCCACCAAATGCGGTTTTAATCCCGGCGTTTCCTATTATCCGGATCGGCATGAATATATCGAGGATATTTTTCATTTGACTCCGGAGTTGATGGCGAGTGAGATCGATGGGCGATTGGATATGGTTGACCGGGATTCCTTGGATACAAACGCCATAGAAAAGGCTAAGGAAGTTTCTAAGCTATTTTACCATTCCAATGTATGGAAGGTTTATTCCGAAGCCGGGGAACCCATTACGTTAAAAGGCTATATCAGTATTATTTCGAAAAAAGTCAGGCGGAATGATATACAGATTATGGACGACTTTAAACTGGCCCATCGTTTTAAATATATCACTATTTACAAAGATGAAAACAGAGGACTTTGTTTAACAAAAGGTGAGAATTACCGGGAAGTTCTGGCCAATCAAAGTGGAATCGTCGCATAATAAATGGCGAAGCAGAAATAAAGACCAAAATCAAACAATATTTGCGAAAGTCGAAAACGACCGGTTAAAACCATAAAGCGGGTTACTTGATAGCAGATGCCCTGGTTATCCAAGAAATAATGGATAACCTTTTTTTTACATGTTATACAGTATTTATAATATGATATAATCCATCTAATAAAATTAAGTTATTGAAAGGAGCTTGGCTCATGAAAAAGAAGACCCGATTTATCGTAATCGTTGTCTCTATTTTTTCGTTAAGCTTGTTGGTATTGGCGCCACGCCTGTTGTACAAGCGAGAAATAACAAACCCCAATACAATCATTGCTTCCCAGGTGGAACCGGCCAATATTGAAAAAGAAGAACCAACCCGGCCGGATGCTTCCGCACCGCTTTTCAATAAACTTCAAGAATCGGTTTCGAAAACCATACCAAGGTCCGTAGTGAAAAATGATCCGCCGGACACAAAAGCTTCCGTGTCGGAACCGGAGAAAATAACGGCCCAAAAACCAAATCCGGTGACACAAGAGAAGAATCCATCAAAAATCAACACGAATAAACCGGTAATCCCACAAGAATACCAGCCATACGTAGAGAAAAAGCCGGGTTCTCTTAGGCAGAGTCAGAAGATGGAGCCGGATTCGCAAGCAATTGCGGTGACCCCGGAACAGCCATCCGTATGGGGCACTTTTGTAATCGCCACCAGTTCCGGGGTGGATGGCGGGGTTAGTTACCGGTTAATCCAAATTCCCATATTAAAAGGAATTGATCTCGATTTGATGGCTGGTATTAAGCAAGCGGGCTTTGGGCTGAGCAAGTATGTATACCACAATCTGGGATTGGGCCTGGCGGGTACCATTACCTATAACACCGGAGTAAAAAAATTAGGGGTTTACGGTAAATATTCCTTTTAAAAAAAGAGCCAATGAATCTATGATTTTTCAAACCCACAAAATCTTATCGGATCTAAAAACCCGCTACACTTTGGTAACGGGTTTTTGGCATTTTGATGATGCATGACGTTAGGCTGAAGCCGATTTTATGATTTCTTAATCAAACCCGTTATCGCAAATAACCCTGCGGCGCCCACGATAATCCAAAAACTCGATATAGTTAAACTCGGTATATTGATAATATTTTTGAAAATTAAAATTCCGACCACCGCAACCACTAGTGCTATCCACCATAGAATAATTTTCATGTTTAACACTCCCTTGGCAATAATTTTAGCTCCCCGATTAAATAATTGTAATCTCGCCACAACAATCACGTTATCTTGTTTGAAAGCAAAGGTGCCGCTGTGGATGGCATAAACAATGATTTCAGAGCTGAATTAATTAGTTCTTCTATTTTTGGAATTGTCCTCTTTTTTTAAGGCAATTTATGATTGTCTCAACTAACAGGATTCAAACCCTCGGATTCAGCCGGAAACTTTAGCTTAATCGTCGCCTCGGGGTTGCCTCCGTTGCCAGGTTCTTTTTCAGCAGGTTTTGAATAAGGGTATATGGAATAATAAACGTGAAATATTAAGTGATAGTTGACCTATTTTTCGTATATTCACATGGGCTTTTAAAAAGGGTGAATTAAAAATACGAAAGTGAGCGATTACAGTGAGATATAATATTCGAATATGTTTTCAGTTCTTGCGATTGCTTTATATCTGGATAATCATGTTGTTGATCATTGTGTTTGGGGGTTCTTCATGCTATGCTGAAACCGAAATCTCATCCGGGCGTCCCAAATTGGGATTGGCCTTGGGTGGGGGAAGCGCCGCCGGCTTTGCCCATATCGGAGTCTTGAAATGGCTGGAAGAGAACCGGATTCCGGTGGACTACATCGCCGGGACCAGCATGGGGGGGTTGATGGGTGGCTGTTACGCCATGGGAATGTCGCCGGAAGAGATCCGGAATCTGGTATGCAATGTTGATTGGCGAATAATCTTTAACCCCAATCCACCTTATGAGGCGCTGGACTTTCGCCGCAAAGAAGATCGCCACGATTACCCGGCGCCCATTGAAGTTGGATTACAGGACGGCCTGTTCAAATTGCCGGGTGGATTGAATGTATTTCAAGTGGGATTCATTTTTAGCCGGATTACCCTTTCGTACTCGACTTTGAAAAACTTTGACGAACTGCCCATTCCATTCCGGTGTATCGCTACGGATATCCGTAAAGCCGAACCGGTTGTTATCGGCGAAGGATCACTGGCGGAAGCGTTGCGGGCGACCATGTCCATACCGGGAATTTTTGCCCCGGTGGAACAGAGCGGACGGTTGCTGGTGGATGGCGGCATTTTGAATAATGTACCTACCGATATTGTTAAAAAAATGGGTGCAAATATTATCGTTGCCGTTAAGGTCAGTCCCTTTAATTCTCAGCGTGAAGCGGCAAGCGTGGACTCTGTTTTAATGGGGACTATCGACACCGTTGTCGAAACCAACAGCCGTCAGTCCTTGGGTTCAGCGGATGTAGTCCTTGCGCCGGATACCAATCAATTGGGCCTTTTCAATTGGGAGAAGGCCGATCAGTATATCAAGTTGGGATATGAAGCCGCCAAAAGCCAAGCGTCATCCCTCCAGCCGTATTCCGTCGATGCCTGGGGCTGGCAAAATTATCTGCGGCAACGCCAAAGCCGTTACCGTTCCGATGTTCAAGCTCCGGAGGCGGTTGAGGTGGATGGCGCTTCTGCCATCCATGGGGCCAAAATTAAAAAGCAATTACAAAAGTATATCGGGCGACCGTTGGATACGGGACTCCTGGAGAAGGATTTAACCGCTATTATCGGTTCCGGGTTATATGAAAATATATTTTACAAGTACCAGGTCGCCGATGGCAAGCCGGTGTTGGTGATTAAGGTCAAGGAAAAAACCTACGGGCCGCCGTTTATCCAGCTTGGATTTCAATTCGACACCGCCGGGATTTCCACTGGGAATTCGATGAATATTATCCGATCGCGTCTGACCACATTTGATTTTGCCGGGCCTGGCTCAGAGCTGCGGCTGGATCTGGAAATTGGAACGGCCTTCAATGTACGGGGCGAGTTATATAAGCCATTTTCGGATAGCCAATGGTTCATGGCGCCCGCCGCTTTTTTGGCACAGGATAATTACTGCCTTTTTACGGCGGGAGATCCGGTGACCGGCTATCAAACCACCAATGGCGGGGTCCGTTTCGATTGGGGTTATTCATTTAATAATTTACTAGAAGCTCGACTTGGATATACTCTCGAATATCAGATGGCGCAAACCCGGGTCGGTTTACCTTTGGCCTCGGATTATAACGGAATGATTCACCGGGCCGGTTTGAAATGGACGCTTCGTCAAGCGGATGACGCTGCGTTGCTGCGTGAGGGATTCAATTGGAACTTGAATGCCGGTTGGTATTTTTCAGCCCCCGGAGCCGCCGGAGAATTTGGGCAGGTGGAAAATAGAATGCTTTGGGGTATTCCGACTGGTTCTCACGACGTCGTTTATATTATTCTCAACGCCGGTGCTTCATTTAACGGGAGTCCTCCGCTACCCCAGCAATTTAAACTGGGTGGGCCATTTCAGCTAAGCGCTTATGAGGTGGATGAATTCCAAGGGGATAATTACCTGCTGGAGAGTATCGGGTATTTAAAGTCGTTGGGCAAACTGCCGCTGACTGGAGATATGATATATCTGGGTATATTCGCCGAAAACGGCGGGGTCTTTCAAGACTGGCCAGGCTTTGAACCGGCTTGGGACATATCCCTCGGATTGATAAGCGGTACAGTCATGGGGCCGTTTTTTGTGGGGGTGAGTTTTGGGAAAGATGGGAAGGTGAAGGTGAATTTGGAATTGGGACGGGTGTTTTAGGGAGAAATTGTAAAATCATTTCGGAACCGCTTTCACAATGGGCACTTTCACAGTGGTTCAAAAATTTTTGATATGAAACATTTTTTATTTGTTCGTTGCAAAACAGTTGCCTTAAACAAGGATTGAAAAAAAATTTATCCGGGTATATCATATTTGATAGAAACGATTATCGGTTGGGTTGGGGAGTTTTAAGATTTTATGATTGATTTTAACCCAACAACTAGGGATGGAGCGATAAATATTGAATGATTCTATCAATACCGGTTTTAACCGGAAACTGGCCGGAATGGTCGACCACACGCTGTTAAAACCGGATGCGACAGCTGAGCAGATTGCCAACTTGTGCCGGGAAGCCGAGGACTTTCAGTTTAAATCAGTCTGTATTAATCCATTTTGGGTTCCTCTGGCAAGCCAAATTTTAAAAAATACTCCGGTCGTTGTCGGTACGGTAATCGGATTTCCGTTAGGAGCTATCCCGACTGTTTCCAAAATCCGTGAAGCATGGGAAGCGGTGGATCATGGGGCGACTGAGATTGATATGGTAATCAACATTGGAGCGTTAAAATCAGGGCAAATGGAGACGACCGGTAGTGATATTAAAGATGTGGTAAAGGCGATCAGTGGCGGGGCGAGCGTCAAAGTTATTCTGGAAACCTGTTATTTAACCCAGGAGGAAAAGATTTCCGGATGTAAGCTCGCCGTGGAAGCCGGGGCTCATTTTGTAAAAACCTCCACCGGTTTTGGCCCGGCTGGCGCTTCCGTAGAGGATGTAGCATTATTCCGCCGAACCGTTGGGCCTGATGTTGGAGTAAAAGCATCCGGTGGTATTCGGGATTATGAAACCGCACTGGCCATGATTCGGGTCGGCGCTAACCGGATCGGAACCAGTGCCGGCATCAAGATTGTAACCCAATCAGCCAATCCGGATTCCCAAAACGGAGAATATTGATTGAGGTTCACCGATTATTCAAATTCATTAAAAAAGTAAATTTTACAAAAGGAGAATTGGAAAATAGGGCGAAAATCCTATTTTAGGATATTTAAAAACTACATATAAAGGAGTGTTTATCGCGTGAAAAAGAACCGTTTTCTCATTTTTGGGACCATGTTGATCCTGGCACTATCTCTTTCGTTGACCGGTTTTGCCGCGCAGCCTTTTAAAGTCGCAATGGTTACCGATGTTGGTGGTTTGGGCGATAAATCATTCAACGACGCGGCTTACGATGGTTTGAAGAAGCTAAATAAAGATTTGGGCGCCGAAATCAAAGTGGTGGAATCCTCCAAAATGGAAGACTATATTCCCAATCTGAAGAGCCTGGCGGACCAAAAATACGATATGATTTGGGCGATAGGATTTTTAATGACCGATGCCCTCAATGAAGTAGCCAAAATGTATCCGGATCAAAAGTTTGGGATTATCGATTCGGAGGTAAGCCAACCCAATGTGATTTCGGTGACTTTTAAAGAACAAGAAGGGTCCTTCCTGGTGGGAGTGATTGCCGGTCTCGACAGTAAAAAACATAAAGTTGGGTTTGTGGGTGGCATGGAATTTCCGTTGATTCAAAAATTTGAAGCAGGGTTTAAAGCGGGCGTGAAAACGGTGGCTCCCAAAACACAAATCTATTCTGCTTACGCCGGTAACTTTAATGATGCGGCCAAAGGAAAGGAATTGGCCTTGGCCCAATTCACCGCTTACGGCGCTGATATCGTTTATCAAGCCGCAGGAGCCACTGGACTGGGAATTATCGCAGCCGCCAAAGAAAAAGGCAAGGGTTACTGGGCTATTGGGGTTGACAAATGCCAGCATGCCCAAGGTATTGTAAACAAGAAGGATTATGTGCTCGCCTGTATGGTGAAACGGGTGGATGTAGGTGTTTACAAAGCCACCAAAGATGCCATTGACGGTAATTTTAAAGGTGGAAAGCTAATTGATTACGGTTTAGCCGAAAACGGCGTCGGAGTTTGCGACAATGCCAAACGGACCGCTTCCCAAAAAGCTTTGGCTAAAGTTGAAGAATTCAAGAAGAAAATTATCGACGGAAGTTTAGTTGTTCCGGTTAATCCCAAGGAAGTTAAATAACTTAAATTGATAGATTTTTAATCTTTTAGTGCCGGTTTTTATAACCGGCACTTTTTAAATTGTATTTAATGTTCACCCGGAGGTGAGGTTTGGATTGGAAGTCGACAATGTCCTTTTGCAAATGCGTAACATCAATAAAAGTTTTCCCGGGGTCACCGCTAATCGCGATATTGATTTCACCCTCCTTAAAGGGGAGGTCCATGCGCTTTTGGGTGAAAACGGGGCCGGGAAAACCACACTGATGAAGATTTTATATGGTTTATACAAACCGGATTCCGGAGAGATTTATCTACATGTCCGAAAAACGGAGATTAATTCCCCGGAACAAGCTATTGACAAGGGAATCGGAATGGTCCACCAACACTTTATGTTGATTCCACCGTTTACCGTCCTGGAAAATATCGTACTGGGGCAGGAACCGCTTCGTGCTATGGGAATGTTGGATCATACAGAGGCGCTCCGCAAAATCAATCAGTTATCCCAGGAATTGGGTTTCAAAATCGATCCACGGGTGAAAGTGGAGGATATCTCGGTGGGACTGCAACAACGGGTGGAGATCTTAAAAGCGCTTTATCGGGAAGCCGAAATTCTCATTCTGGATGAGCCAACTTCAGTGTTAACACCCCAAGAAGTGGATGAATTGGGTCTGATACTTCGGAAATTGGTAGCTCAGGGTAAATCAATTATCTTCATCACCCACAAACTGAAAGAAGTCTTTCGTTTTGCGGACCGGATCACGGTCATCCGCCAAGGGCAAGTTATCAATACCGTGGCCAGCCACGCGACGGACATGCCGGCTTTGGCGGAAATGATGGTAGGCCGGAAAGTCATTTTGGAGTTGGAAAAGAATCCGTTAGCTCTCGGAAAAACCATCTTAAAAACTGAGAACTTATGGGGCGAAGATAACCGGAAGCTTCCCGCTGTAAAAGGGATAACCTTGGAGGTTCGCGCCGGGGAAATTTTAGCGGTGGCCGGGGTCGACGGTAACGGACAAAGCGAACTCATCGAAATCCTCACCGGTTTACGGCCGGCGACTGATGGCCGGTTCTTTCTGGAGGAGCGGGAATTGACCGGCCAACCGTCGAAAGTTATTTTAGCGGCGGGAGTCGGCCATATTCCGGAGGATCGCCAGAAACGGGGCTTAATTTTAGACTTCTCCGTCCAGGAGAATCTTATTTTGGAAAACTACCGTGAACGCGTTTTTTGCCGTTACGGGATGTTGAAAGATAATCACTGCCGCGATTATGCCGGGCGTCTGATCCGGGAATTTGATATCCGGACTTCCGGCGCCGAGGTAGCCGCCGGTGTGCTTTCCGGCGGAAATCAACAAAAGGTGGTTGTCGCCCGGGAGATCCGCCGGGGACCCAAATTGTTGATTGTCGCCCAGCCTACCCGGGGTTTGGATATCGGGGCTATTGAATTCGTGCGCCGTCAACTGTTGGAAGAACGGGATCGGGGTGCGGCCATTCTGCTTTTCTCCCTGGAATTGGACGAAATTATGGCGCTGGCCGACCGGATTGCCGTAATGTATGAAGGGGAAATCATGGGAGTCTTATCGAGAGAAGAGGCTACTGAGGAAAAACTGGGGCTGATGATGGCCGGGGGTATGTCACCACTCAAGCAGCAAAAAGAGGGGGCCTGAGGATGAAATTTTTAAAATTGGTACCAGAATGGAGCTTGTGGCGAAATAATTTTCAAAAATTGGCCTTCCGGGTCATTGCCATTTTGGTAGCTCTATTAATCGGCGTATTAGTCATCAGTTGGTTCGGGAAGAATCCCTGGCTGGCCTACCGGCATCTTTTCAACGGCGCCTTCGGAAGTTGGACCAATTTTGGAGAAACCCTGGTTTATGTATCGCCATTAATCCTTACCGGATTAAGTATTGCGGTTGCTTTCCGTTGCGGGCTTTTTAATATCGGCGCCGAAGGCCAGTATATTATGGGAATGATGGGCGCGGCCTGGATGGGTACGGTGTTCACCGGTTTACCACCGTGGATCTATATCCCGTTAACCATGCTGACCGGTGCTTTGGCCGGGGCTCTTTGGGGCGCGCTACCTGGATTTTTTAAGGCCAAATACGGCGCGCACGAAGTTATCAGCACCATCATGATGAATTATATCGCCCTGCATTTTGTGGGTTATCTGGTCAACCAGGTGCTGATCGCTCCCCCCGGAACTAGCCCTGTTACCCGAATGATTAGTGATTCTGCCAAATTAACCCGCTTAATACCCCCATCCCGTGCCAATACCGGTATTTTTGTGGCGCTGGCCTTCCTGGGATTGATATATCTGTTTTTATGGAAAACCAAATGGGGTTATGAAATCCGGGCCGTAGGCTTAAATAAGGAGGCTGCTCGTTATGCCGGTATTAACGTCACCCGGAATATTGTTCTGGCTATGATGGTAAGCGGCGGTTTGGCGGGTTTAAGCGGTGCTTTGCAGATTCAAGGAATCCAGTACCGGTTTGTCGATCTGTTCGGTTTCCCCGGATACGGTCTTGACGGAATCGCGGTGGCCCTCCTTGGGAATAATCACCCGCTGGGCGTTCTTGGAGGAGCAATATTGTTTGGGGCCATGAATTGCGGCGCATTGCAAATGCAAAGCATGGCCGGGATTTCGAAACATTTGATCGGCGTTATGCAAGCAATCATTATCCTTTTTATCGGCGCCGATTATCTTCTTAAGAAATTTAAAGCGCGGCGGAGCGGCCGCGTCTTAACTCGGACGGACGGGGTACCTCTGGCCGGGAAGGAGGCGAAATGAGATGGATTTAGAGTTCATTGCGGGTATCATATCCTTCGTCGTTGCCTCCACACTACGCGCCGCAACACCGCTAACCTTTGCCGCTTTGGGGGGAGTGTTTTCAGAACGCTCGGGAGTCGTCAATATCGGTTTGGAAGGAATGATGTTGTTCGGAGCTTTTTTTGGCATGCTGGGATCGTATATCACAGGGAACCCTCTGGTGGGATTGTTGCTGGGAATGATAGCCGGCGGGCTGATTGCGGCGCTTCACGCTTTTATAAGTATTGAACTTTGCGCCAATCAGGTAATTAGCGGTGTAGCCATCAATATACTGGCTTTGTCCGGAACCAACCTGCTATTACAAAAAATCTTTCATACTGTAGGAAACTCGTCCTCGGTGCCCCGGATCGCAGACTGGCGAATCCCGCTTTTAAAAAATATTCCCTATCTTGGAGATGCCATCGCCAATCTTAATCCCTTGGTATACTTGGCTGTTGCCCTGGTATTTATCGCCAACTTTCTTTTGTTTCGAACCGCCTTCGGGCTGCGCATCCGGGCTGTGGGTGAAAACCCGGAAGCCGCCGCTACGGTGGGAATCAGCGTCCGTAAAATACGCTATTTTTCAGTAATTTTAAGCGGTATTCTAGGAGGTATGGGTGGGGTATTTTTGTCTATTGGTTCTATGGACCTTTTTAAGGAAAATATGACTGCCGGCAGAGGGTTTATTGCCCTGGCCGCCATGATCACCGGCAAGTGGAACCCGAAAGGCGCTTTTTTGGCGTGTCTCTTGTTCGGTTTTGCCGAAGCCATGGAAGGGCAATTGCAAATTTTAGGCCTGGGGGTTCCCAAACAATTTCTGCATATGCTGCCCTATATTTTGACCATCATAATCATTCTTGGAGTCGTTGGGCGCTCTACGGCCCCGGCCGCAGACGGCGTTCCGTATGAAGGGCGAAAATAATAAATCTAATCCAATAAGATGAAAGGGTTTATTGAAATTTAAACGAAATATCCGGAATAAACATCCATGATTCGAACATAAAAAACGGGGAGTTATTTCTCCATTAACAAAATTTAGGAGGTGAGAACAAGTACTATTTAAGTTTTCCGGCATTAATTATAATAATAAGGAGTGGAAAATGTGAAGCGTTTATTTTTTGGTATAATGATGGCTGTCTTGATGTTAAGCTGTTTAATTCCGGTGATGGCGGAAGATTTGGCAACTTCGGCCACCGCTCCGGCGGCCGACACCGCGGCCAGTCGAATTGTGATTGCCGACTTTGAAGACAGTTCTCTAGTGATCTCTACTTTTGCCGATGGCGCAAGTAAAATTGATGTCACCTATGCTACCGATATATTTTATGAAGGGAAACAATCTGTGAAAGTTGAGGCCAACACTAAAGCCTGGGACGGAGCAGTTTATGCGGTTCCCGAGGGCAAAGGGGATTGGACTGGAATGACCACGTTTAAAGTGTGGATTTACGGTTCTAATTCCAAAAAAGGTTATGATATTGAACTGAACGACGCTGGCGGGGAATTATTTTTATACCCTATCAAGGACAACTGGGAAGGCTGGCAACAGGTGGTTATTCCTTTGAAAAAGTTTGTGTCACGGAGCGATTATCAAGACAGTAAAGCTAAAGTTAACCGCAAAATTGATATGCCCGTGAAGCAACTTCAATTCTTTAACGCCAATAACAATAGTGGTAGCGGTAAGTTGACTTTGTACTTTGATTTATTCGAAGTTACCAACGAATAAATCAAATTAAATACCGTTTATTCGAAACAAACCCCCGTCAAATTAATTTTGAGGGGGTTTTTAATTGGGTAAAGAGAAGTGGGTAAAAACTATATGGCCTTTCTCATTTACTTTACCGGCTTATGATGGCAATTGTTGAAAAGCCAGTAAACATTAATATAAAATCAGGAGCTGGGCCTTTCGGATGCCGAATGGGATCTATTACCGAACTTATCCGGGGTTAAGTCGGAAATAATAGTCTCGAAATAAAATCGAGGAGGGTTGAACATTCATGTTTGATTTTTTAAAAAGTATTTTGGGAATGAATAATGCCGATCAACAGGAGTTCGGTTCCTTCGATAACCGTGTTTCTTGGGAACCGGCGCCGTTCAGATCAGGTGATACCGTGCATATCAATTATCAAGGATTGCTAAAAAAATCCGGAGCCAGTGAAGTTTATCTCCATTACGGATTTGACAGTTGGAGTCAAGGAGTTGCCACAGTCAAAATGGAAAAAATGGAAAATGGTGAATTTGGTTCCGACATCACATTCACCGGTGATCAGGAAATTAATTTTTGCTTTAAGGACAGTGGTAATAATTGGGACAATAATAACGGGCACAATTGGACTTTGCATCCTCAATAAGTTAGTCCCGGTATGAATTCAAACCGGGTAAAAACGGCGGAATTTTAGCTTTTAATTGTAACATCGCCATCCGCTACCGGAATTACAAATTCGGTGCGGTTATTTTTTGTCTCAAAATTAACCCGGTTTCCATTCCACTGAATGTCCCGGGAGGTTATTGGATTGACAATGATTCGCAAGGTCCGGTATTTTGGACGATAACCGGAATGTACTATTCTTATCTGAAGCGTTAAATCTTCCGTCCGATGGAGAGAGAATTCATATAAATTAAATTGGCCCTCACGATAGGCAAAACTTGCGCCATCATCCTGGTAATGAAGATATTGGCCATCGCCCGGGTAGATTTCCAGGATCAACTCGGTGATCTCCTTTTCTCCAATATAATTTTGAACCGGATAATTAGGAATGATACTCCCGGCTTTGATATAAACCGGGCAGATATCCAGACCGGCTTGGGCAATGATCACCTGATGGCCCGTTATGGCCTCCTTGGTCCAGTAATCGAACCATTGGCCTTTGGGAAGATATAACGCCCGGAAACGCCGGCCTTGCTCGAGAATGGGCGCCACCAATATATTGGGGCCGCATAAAAACTGATCGTTGTTTTCATAAGTCTGTTCATCATAAGGGTAATGTAAGACCAGCGGCCGCAAGACCGGCAGGCCGGACTGTTCGGATTGCCACACTAAATCATAAAAGTATGGCAAGAGTTGGTAACGGAGTTCAATATATTTACGGTTAATTTCCAATACAGTTTTATCGAAAGCCCAAGGTTCCTGATCGCGGGTTCCGGTGGCGCTATGATTCCGGAACAGGGGGGAAAAGCAGCCTACTTGGACCCATCGGGCCAACAATTCACCGGTACAGTCGTAACTAAAACCTCCCACATCCGTCCCGCAAAAACTGAACCCGCTTAACCCCAAGTTTAATAACATGGGAACCGTCAGTCGTAAATGTTCCCAAAAACTTTGATTATCTCCCGTCCAAACGGTGGCGTACTTTTGAGTGCCGGCAAAACAAGCCCGTGTAATGACAAAGGGCCGTTGACCGGTGGATCTTATGATGCCGTCATATGTTGCCTTGGCCATAAGATGGCCGTAAATATTATGGATTTGGCGGTGAATGGTGGGCCGGCCATCGTTTTTAAAACGAAGATCATCCGGCAACGGGCCATTGAAGCTGGCCGGTTCATTCATATCATTCCAAATCCCGGCCACTCCCGAGTCGAACATGATTTTTTGGTTGCCGGACCACCATTCCCGCACTGCGGCAGCGGAAAAATCGGGATATAACGAATCTCCGGGCCAAACCCGGTTCACATAGGGGATACCGTCTTGATCGGTGACAAAATAATCGTTTTTTAAACCGGTTTGGTAAATATCATAGGTAGAATCTTTTTTTACACCGGGATCAATGATGGTAACCAATTTAAAACCTTGTTCCTTTAATTCGGCGGCCATTTTGGGCGGGTCGGAAAATTTACTCCGATTCCAGGTGAACACCCGGTAACCATCCATATAATCAATATCCAGGTATAAAGCATCACAAGGAATCCTGTTAGTTCTGAACCCGGCGGCAATCTCCCGGATTCGGGATTCGGAAGGATAACTCCAACGGCTTTGGTGATAGCCTAAAGTCCAGAGTTGCGGCAAGGGTGTCCGGCCGGTCAGGGAAGTATACCGTTCAATAACCCCAGCTATTTCCGGTCCGGAAATGAAGTAATAATCCAGGTTACCGTCTTCTGCTTCAAAATAATAGTATTCACCATTTTCCTTTCCCAGATCAAAGCGGGATTTAAACGTATTGTCAAAGAAGATTCCAAAAGCCTTCCCTTCAAGCAAGGTGATAAGAAACGGAATCGATTTATACAGTGATTTATGGCTTTCGACATGAGGGGAGGGGTCATCGGTGTTCCACATTTCATAAGCATAACCGCGCTTATTAAAATGCCCCGTAGTTTCCCCCAGTCCGTAAAATTTTTCCGGTCCAAGTATCTTTTTAACGGCGGCAACTTTGAAATTGGAATCAGGCTTTAGAGCGGTTTCGGATTGCCAGGCGGCGCTTCTTGGGATCAACGGCCTCCGTTCCCCGTCAAAATCAGCGCATAACAATGCCCCATCTTGGCTGTAGAAATTCATTGTAAAGTCATCGAAAACATGGATTTTCAAGGCTTCGGTTTTGATCTCAATATAATTGGATCGATCATGGACTTGAACCGGGCAATCAACCATTGGTAATTTTTCGATAGCGGTAGAGGATTGATTTTCATCGTTCGATGGTATGAAAATATTAATAATCCAAGGGTTGATTACTGCTACGTGTCCCCTGCCGTTGGCCCAACGAAATTGGATTGTATTATTGAAGCGGGTATATTCGATTCTATCCCCGGGTTTATTTGGCATATGTTAACCTCTTCCGCTTTTATTAATTTATAAACAAAATATTAATTCTATTCTAATTAATAATATTAATCCTTAATGCAAAGATGTCAAGGTGATTCAAATTGGACTTTACAAAAATCTGAGTCAATGATACTCTAAAAGTAGACCTTAGAACTGTTTTGGTCGAAAAGTTTTAAGGGTTTTGAAAGATATTTTCACTGGGTCAGGGGTGAGTCCCATTCCAGATAATGCTAAAGAAGCAAGAGAATTAATCATCGATGCCGGACGGGATATTTTTGCCCGGTATGGGTATAAAAAAACCACCATGGATGATATTGCCAAAGCGGCTCGTAAGGGAAAAAGCTCACTATATCATTATTTTAAAAGCAAGGAAGATGTCTTTGGGGCGGTAGTGGAAAAAGAAGCCAATGAGTTGAAGGCGGAACTGCTCCGGGCCATTAAGGCTGAAATCACCCCTCAAGAAAAATTGCGGGCTTATGTGATTACCAGAATGGAGGCTTTTCAACGGTTCGCCAATTTATATAGCGCCTTTCGGGATGAATACCCGGAGAGCGATAATTTTATCAACGGGTTTCGCGAACAATATGATCAATTTGAATCGGGGCTGTATAAGGAGATTCTAAGAGAAGGAGTTTCCCGGGATGTATTTGAGATTCACGACTTGGATCTCACCGCCTACGCCATGGTCATTGCCGCTAAAGGTCTGGAATATCATTGGGCCATGGAAAAGAACCGGCAAATCATTAAACGCAATATCGATAGTCTATTGGAAATCTTTTTCAACGGTATTATGAAACGGTAATTTTTTTTGGATCATAATCGACCGAAAAACATTTTTAGTCGATTGTTCTGACCGGGAGGGGAAGGTATGCTTAAAAAAACCATATTTTTAACCGGAGCCTCGGGTTCCATGGGAGGAGAGTGCTTTAAGGAGTTATTACGCAGGAAAGACCGCTTTAATATCGTGTTGTTATTACTCCCGGGGGCCAGGGAAAAACGGCTGTTCCGAATTCGAGAAACAGCCCGGCATTAAAATCATTTGGGGCGATATTACCCGGTACGAAGATGTCCTTCGGGGTGTGAATGAAGCAGATTATGTATTAAATACCGCGGCCATCATTTCACCAGCGGCAGATCATCATCCACAACTTGCCTGGAAAGTTAATTACCACGGGGTACTTAATAATATTCGGGCCATTCAAGCCAGACCGGATGGTAACAACCGTATTAAATTTGTGAATATGGCTTCGGTGGCAATGACCGGTGATCGGCGCGATAAAATCCGTTTGGGCAGAGTTGGCGATCCATTGAAACCTAGTATTTTTGATATTTACTCTCTTACGAAGATTGCAGCGGAACGGGCATTAATTGAATCCGGTTTGAAGTACTGGGTTTCATTACGAATGAGTTATATTGCCATTCCCAATACGCTTTCTTTGCTTGATCCAATTATGTTTCATCAGCCGTTAAATACATGCGGCGATCTGATAACCAAACGGGACGCTGGATACATGATAGCCAATGCTTGTGAAGATAACATACCGGAAGAATTTTGGGGCCGGGTATATAACGCCAGCGGCGGTCCAGCGACCCGGTTTTATTATGAGGAGTATTTGCGTGATGTGCTGAACCTTGTTGGACTGGGCGATTATCGAAAGTTAATGGAGCGTAATTGGTTTTGCCTGCAAAATTTCCATTGTCAATATTATGAGGATAGCCATGTGCTGAACCATTACTTGAAACACCAGCGGGATAGTTTGCAGGATCATTACCGGCAAATCGTCCAGCAACTGCCAATTTACTTAAAGATATTCCGCGGGTTACGGCTTGGCAAAATCATTCCACCCGTTCTCATCAAATATCTGGTGATGAAGCCCATGGCCTATAAAAGCGAAGGACCGTTGGGATGGATTCGTGATAATAATGCATCCCGGGTAAAGGCTTTTTATGGTTCTTTGGAAAGATTCACCGCGATTCGGGATTGGGAAAACCGAATTACCAGGCAGGAAATAGAGCCCCAACGGCTGGATCACGGTTATGATGAAACCATACCGGATGAGCGGCTTAATCTTACTGATATGCAAAAAGCGGCCCGATTCCGGGGAGGAGAATGCTTGGCTGAAACAATGACTATTGGAGATCTGCGCACCAAACTTCCATGGCGATGCGCTTTTGGCCATGAATTCACTGCCAGTCCCTATTTAATCTTAAAAGCGGGCCATTGGTGCCCGGAATGCATGCCCCCGCCCTGGAATTATAATCAAATCGCGAAGCATAACCCCTTTTTCGCGCAAGTTTGGGATGTCGAAGAGAATGATCCGAAACAGCGTGAGTACGATACGCGCATGACAGCTCCTGAATCCACCGGTTTTAATCCGGTTATCATTGAGTAAACTAATACAATACCGGTATTTTCGAAGCGACGACGCTCTATAAAACTCCATAAAAGGAATAAGATACTTGTTTAACAAGAAATGGCCGGAACGGAAAAAATGGTGGGACTTTAAAAATTGGAAAATTATCAAACTCAAAAGTAAGATAAATCCCGCGGCAGGTCAAAATTTTTACTTTTGGGCCGGAATTATATTAATGCTCATTGGATTCGGTGTCTTCCTTAAACTAGCGGTGGAATTGTCCGAACAGGAATTGGCCGCATTCGATGGCGCATTCACCGGAATCCTTTTTTCTCGCCGTTCTCCCCTGGCGACGATATTCATGCGATATATCACTGATTTAGGCTCGACGGTGACCGTTACTATTATTCCAGTCTTGGTTACCATCATTGGCTTAAAACGTTGGCGAGCTTTGGATGTACTATTATATGATCTTTGTCTGGGCGGCGCTTTGGGTTTGAGTGAATTATTAAAATATATATTTCAACGTTCCCGGCCGCTGCATCCGTGGCTTGCTTCAGCCGGTGGTTATAGTTTCCCCAGTGGACATGCATTGCTAAGTATGACCCTTTATGGATTTTTAGCGTATTTGATTATACGGAATACACAGTGGTCCCGGTGGAGGAAACCAGCGGTAGGTGGACTGTTGCTTATCCCGTTGTTGGTGGGAATTAGCCGTGTTTATCTTGGAGTTCATTATCCTAGTGATGTTCTGGCCGGGTGGTCGGCGGCAATGGCCTGGGTAGGAAGTTTTATCATGTTCCGGGAATATTTCGTAAACGGGAGAAAAGTTAAATCGGAAAAACGATTATAGTAGGGACTCGGCACTCGTACCTTAAATATCCCGAACTATTTTCCGGCCGGACTTCGTTAAAATTATGAATTTTTCTTTGGGGGCAGCAATTTATGTAATAGCTGCATTACTTTATCCTTATAAATAAAGCAAATTACCAGCAGAATACTTACGATCACCGAAACGATTATTACCGGTTTATAATTTCTTTCTTGGATATGGGCTCCGATAAAAGATGATAAAAGCAACGTTGGAAAGCGGGCAATGGTAAAGATCAGGAAAAAATTTTGGGGTTTGATGGGGGTCAAACCGGAAAGATAGACTAAAGTATCTTTTGGAGTGAATGGTATTAAAAACAAAAGGAACATGAAGATCTCCGACTTCGGATTATTGATTAGAAAACTGAATTTATCAAAGTTTTTTTGGGAGATAAAAGCCTTTATTGTCCTTAAGCCCAGCAGGCGGGATACATAAAAGGCAATTACCGTACCTAGCAGGATTCCGATAAGGGAATAAACGGTTCCGAAGAAAGTTCCGTATACATATCCGCCCGCCAATTGGACGAATTCCCCCGGGATTACCGCGACCACCACCTGGAGAACCTGCATAAAAATAAAAACCAAGATACTGATGGATTTATATGAAGCCAAAAAATCGCGAAAACGGTCGGGTTTGCTGATTATCTTCTGAATACTTGGTGTATATTTGATTGAGATATAGGCAATAACAGCTACAAATACAATCAGTAAAAATATATTTAAACCCAATACTAGTTTGTTTTGCTTCTTTTCCATATTCATGCCGGAAAGCCCCCAATCTGACCTAAATATATATTTAAAATTTGATTTGCGTTATTGAACTTTCTAAATAACACAAAGTGGTGTAAAGCTTTATTGTTTATATGAAGCGTACACCACTTTTAAAAAAATTATAACCTACATTTTGGTTTATCATAACACTAATAATATCGGTCCCCGGTTGGCTTTCCCGTAGAGGGAAGGAGAAATTCTCCACCGTCATTCGGAAATAGACCCACTTTACTTTCATACTGCAATTTTTCAGTTGTTTTCGGATGGAGTTAAGCCTTTTGAATTGCTGAATTAAGCCTTATTTCCGGGTATTATCCGGGCTAGTAATTTACGTTTCATAAAATTGATAACCACTTGCAGCTCATCCATTTTTAAAAGCCAAGCTATGGTTAAATAAGTTACCCCGCCAACGGCAAAACCGAGGAATATTTGTATAGCTGCTTCCAGATGGCCGTTCAAGCTATGGGTGTAGGGGCGGGACAACCATATGATTAGAAGAATAGCCGCACCCATTACCAATGAAGCCATGGTCGCTTTAATAAACGACTCTCCGATATGATATCCACGGATGCCGTGAATTTTCCGGCGCAGAATAATCATTAACAATAACATATTAATTAAGCCCATGATTGAAAAGGAAAGCGCGAACCCCTTAACCCCCAGTGCGGTAAAATTAAGAAAGAACCAATTCAAGAAGATGCTGGTACCCACGGATATAAAACTGACAATTACCGGGGTTTTAGTATCCTGAAGCGAGTAAAAGGCCCGGGGTAGCAGTAAAATGGCGGCATGGGCAAAAATCGTAAGGCTATAGAACAATAAAGCGTCGGCGGTTAAAAGGGTATCCTGGCGTGAAAACTTCAATCGTTCAAAAAGCAGCATCACAATGGGTTCCCGCAAAATGATAAGTCCAATGGCCGCAGGCAACATAATAAAAAAGATGGAACGCAATGAAAAGGATAAAGTATCTTTAAATTCCTCAATTTTTTTAGACGCGGACAGGCTGGACAGCAACGGAAAAAAAGCAGTGGATAAGCCGGCGGCAAAGATTCCGATTGGCAATTGTACCAAACGGGTGGCAAAACGGATGGCGGTAATTCCACCTTCCGGCAATTTGGAGGCCATGGCGGTGGTGGCCCAGATATTGGCCTGGTCGGCGGAAAGACCGATGAGAGCCGGGATCCACAACAAAAGCATCCGTTTGAAGCCGGGGTTCTTTAAATCGATATAGCCCAAATGGAAAAAGCCGCCACTGCTTTTTCGCAAAAAAAACAATTGGGTTAAAAAATTACCGACAGCTCCCGCGGCAACTCCTATCGCCATTCCTTTGATTCCATATTGCGATCCCAGCAAGGCCGCTCCACAGATGATCCCGATGTTATAAATATTCGGCCCCAAAGCCGGGCCCATGAAGCGTTGATATGAAATTAAGATGCCGCCGGTAAGACCAGCCAAAGCCGTAAAACATACCGCCGGAAACATGATCCGGGTTAATTCAATCAGTAATTTAAGTTTTTCGGCTGAGAAATGGGGGGCGATGATTGGGGTCAGATATTTCGTAAAAGTAATTCCTAAAACCGTAAACACAACCAGGAAAAGAACCACAATATTAATAAAGGTACTGGCGACTTTCCAGCCTTCTTCTTCCTGGCCCTTGGCCAGGTATTCGGTGAAAATTGGAATGAACGCCGCTGAAAGAGCGCCTCCCACCAGTAAATAGTACATTACATCGGGAATTGTAAAAGCGGCGAAAAATGCATCGGTTTCAAACCGGTTAAACAGACTACCAGCCTGACTTTCCCGAATGAAACCAAGAATCCGGCTGAGTAAGAACATGGCCGAAATAAATCCGGCCGCTTTGGCTGCGCTTTTCGTACCTGATTTACTCATAGTCCACTCCTTCAAGAGATTCAATTCCAAATTCCTTATATACGACCCGTGACACAATAAGAAATAAAACTACGCGTTTATCATAACTTTACCGATAAGTATCGGGTTAAACTGCTGATTGTCAACTGGAATAAGCATGCTGGCCTCTTTCAAGAGTTTATTATATTTCGGTCATTTATTCAACTAAAATTACATAATTATTTTAACCAAAAAAAACTAATTTTTTTCAGGTGTTGTCTTTTCGGATGATGAATGTATAGATTTAGATGGGTTTACAGCTAGACCGGGTTTATCGATAAAAAATTATCCCCTGCGAAATCAACAGGGGATCTTAGGATTCATATTAGTATTGACGGCGCGGTTTATAGCAATCCCGGCAATAAACTGGTTTATCTCCACTGGGTTGAAAGGGAACCGTGGTTTTGGTTCCGCAAGTGTGGCAAACAGCCGAATACATTTGGCGCTCGGATGAGCTCCGGAATCCGCTTTGACTACGGCCTCTGCCGAAACCGGATTGTTCCTTTTTGACAGCCCGGCATGAGGGGCATCGCCCTGGTTCGTTGACATATCCTTTCGTGGCGAAAAATTCCTGTTCGCTGACGGTAAAGGGGAAGTCATTCCCGCAATCTTTGCATACCAAAGTTTTATCTTGCATAAAAACCTCCGCTTAAAGCCCGGCGGGCTGATTTACCTTTCCTCGGGCGATAATGTTGGAGGCAACTTCTTTATTGAATTTGCAGACCATACGATTACTATCCTAAGTTTAGGCATTACTTATATGATATCATAGCAAAAAAAAAATACAAGAGGTTTTTGAGACCAATAATTGTCACACCTGGATCAGAAACCACTGGCAGGTAAATTTTCGGAACCAATAGGTATTTAGGCGCTCTCGTCCCACACTCTCGAAATGAAATAATTTTCCAACCAGCCGGGAGATTGTTGCTCGGTAACTCAAAATATCCTTAGGATATTTTTATTTTTTGCTTTTGGGTAGAATATCTACAAAGGAATAGGAATTAATTTTTTAAACGAAAGCGCCTAACCGATGAACAGTATATTCCAAATTATTATAGCAGGGATTATCGGCAGTCTTGTTTTATATGTGGGGTTACTTATCTGTATCCTGATTATCCTGCGATGGGGTTTCCTTTCAAAACAAGCTGATATTTCAGCGCGACTCAATGAATGGGTTAACCTAGTTAGGAAAATATCCTGGCGGAATTTCTTTGAAGCCAATCTCCGGGCTGAAACAGGTAAACCGTTAGACCGGCCTTATGGTTCGAAGCGGGGAATATTTAGCTTTAATAAACTGCAGTTTAACCCAAGGTATTTAACCAAAACTCCTTTCACTCCCAGTGCGGAAATTAATACGGATATAATTCTAGGGCCGCAAGCTCAAAAACCGCTTCATTTAAAAATTCCCATCCTAATCGGAGGAATGGCGTATGGAAGTGGTTATAGCTTGGCGGCTAAAATCGCCCTGGCCAAAGCGGCGACCATGGCCGGAACCGCAGCCGATTCAGGAAACGGGCCTTTTGTACCGGAAGAACGTTTTTATGCTGAAAAATATATTCTCCAATATCCCCGGGGGTTTTGGTCCAAAGACGAAAGTATCCTAAAACAGGCGGATATGATTGTTATCGCTTTGGGACACTCGGCGCGGGGTTCGGCGCCGGTGCGCATCAACGGTAAAAAAATAACTCCCGAGGTTGCGACGAGATATGGAACCGTTCCTGGGCTGGATGTGTTGATGGAGGCCAGATTGCCGGAAGTTGAAACGAGGAAGCAATGGCAAGAATTGATCCGGTATTTAAAAGGGATAACCGGGGGCGTTCCCATCGGGATAAAATTTGGCGCCAGCCAATACCTTGAGAAGGAAATGGAGATTTTCATTGACGGTGGGGCTGATGTTCTGATATTTGATGGGACCGAAGGAGGTACTCATGGCGGGATGCCCTTATTTATGGATGATATGGGATTGCCCATTCTGCCGGCTTTATGCCGGGCGGCCCGGTTTATCCGGGAACACGGTTTATGCAATAAAATCTCCCTGGTCACCGGAGGAGGTCTGGTTACTCCCGGAGATTTTGCCAAGTGCCTAGCTTTGGGGGCTGATGCGGTAATTATCGGAACAGTTACCGCCCTTGGCCAATCCCATACGCAAATCACCAAGGCAATACCTTGGGAACCGCCGACGGGCCTACTTTATAATGACGGCAAGGAAAAGGGTAAATATGATCCGGACCTGGGAGCGAAACATTTATATAACTATTTCCGAAGTTGTGTAGAGGAGATGAAATTTTTGGCCATGACCTTAGGAAAAAGTAGTCTTCAAGAGTTGAACCGATCCGACCTGGTGGCACTTGATAAATTATATGCTCAAATCACAGAGGTCGAATATGTTGAAAATCGGAAAAACGAAAATGTTTAAGCGTAATTTATCGAAGACCGGTCGCATAAGGGTTGTTACAGAAATGAACAAACGGTCTTTTATCAATCTTTCGGCAACAGGACTATAAATTCCGTGCCTTTCTCCTGCTCGCTTTGCACGGTAATACTCCCCTTGTGAGCCTCTACAATGGCTTTGGCAATGGTCAAACCAATTCCGGACCCGCCCGTGGCCCGGGTACGGGATTCATCGGCCCGGTAAAAACGGTCAAAAATATATGGGAGATCATTGGGAGCAATACCGGGGCCGTTATCCCGGATTTTAACGATTGCCGTTTCCGGAATGTTAGCGACGGTAATATGGACCGTACCGCCCGGCGGAGTAAATTTCAAGGCATTGCTGAGCAAATTCACCATTACCTGGCTGATTTTATCCCGGTCCAAGTTGACCAGTGTCTCTGTTTCAGCCAAATAGAGATGAATATCCACTCCTTTTTTGGCAAACTCCGGTTCGAAATTGATGACAATCTGTTTTAATAATTCCCCGAAATCAATGAAGGTTTTGTTCAAACTTAAGTTTTCACTCTCATACTTGGCCAACTGTTCCAAATCCTCGACCAAACGAGTGACCCGCATAATCTCTTGGTGGCAAATTTTTAAACGTTCCGGATCGGCTTGCCAAATTCCATCCAGAATGGCTTCTATATGGCTTTGGAGAGTGGCGAGCGGGGTGCGAAGCTCGTGAGCCATATCGGCGGTTAGGCGTTTCCGTAAAGTTTCCTGTTGCTGTAAAGTTGATCCCAAATCGTTAATAGCGGCAACCAATTGGTTGATCTCCTTGATGTTGGAGATTTGGTGGCTCCGGGCGGCCAGATTGCCCCCGGCAATATGGCCGGCGGTATTAATAACTCTGGCAATAGGGGCGCTTAGCCGTCTTGACATCCAGTTGCCAATCATTAAAGCCAAAAAAAGCGCCAGAATGGCCACACCAATCAAGATGCGATTTAAGGTGTTGATAAACGCCAAGTCGGTATCTTTGAAAAAAAACGGCCCGTAGAAACCAATATCAGCGATTCCGACGGTTTTAAAGTCCTTGATTACCGGATATCTATGCTCGATATAATTGCCCTGCCAATTCGGGTAACGGCTGGCCATATTTTGAGCCATATGGGTAATCATTTGTCGGCATAATCCATTGTTGTGCATGGTGGCATCCCAGATCACGATTCCGCCGGTACTTTTCAGTTTGACAATGAACCCTTGTTCCAAGGCGCTCATGCCGATGTTGGTAATATTATATTGATTCCAACCGTCAGCGTTATTATATTCCCGGCTTAGCTGGGCAATAATTTCCCGGTTTTGGCGTTCAAGATTTTGCTTGATATAGGTGCGAAATTGGCCTTCCAGGAAGAAATTGGCCAGTAGACTGACCAGCAAGATGCAAATTAATGCCACTACAATATACGATGCGGAAAGACGCGCCCGCAAACTCAACAAAATTACTCACCTCCGAAGCGGTAACCGATACCGTGAACCGTCATAATGTACCGGGGTGACTTGGGTTCCGTCTCTAATTTTTGCCGCAGATTTTTGATGTGGGTATCAATGGTCCGATCATAGCCCTCATAATCCTCCCCAAAGGTGAAAGTTACCAACTCTTCCCGGGTGAAAGTCTTATGCGGATATTTGACGAGCGTCAATAACAGGGAATATTCGCTGGGAGTTAAATTGACGCTCTTGCCGTCTTTGCGTACTTCATGTTTGAGATTATCCACCGTTAACGTTCCATTATCCAGGGAGACGATTTCTGCCAAGGGGACTGGTTCGTTGGCGGTCCGGCGTAGTAACGCTTCCACCCGGGCTGCCAATTGCCGGGGGGCGAATGGTTTGGTTACGTAATCGTCGGCCCCTAGCTTCAGTCCGCCAATGATGTTTTCTTCTTCGGCCCTGGCGGTAAGCATAATGATCGGTACCCGGGAGATATTCCGGAGCCGCCGGCAAACATCTTCACCGGAAATCTCCGGTAGCATTAAATCTAGAATTACTAAATCCGGATGGACTTTTTCGAATACAGCTATGGCCTGCCTACCATCAAATGCTTCAAAAACTTGATGCCCGTCTGTTTCTAAATAAGAGCGAATAACCGCCACGATATTGGGTTCATCATCAACCACCATAATTTTTTTAGAATTCACCGGTATGGAGCCTCCTATCATAATTAGGAATTGAATTGCGGGGGAATGCTTTCTCTAATGTCCATCGTTTATCAGAAATATTCCCTGAATATTATAACGAATTTATGTGAAGATATGATGAAGAACAAGAAGTATGATTCATAAGACTTTGACCGTTTCATTAAATATTATTATAAATTAGACCAAATTTGGGAACAATGATGGAATTCATTCGTTACATGTTACATACTGATAATCAAATGATTTCTCATTCTTTCTCCTTTTCTGTCCCTTATAAAAAAGAGCTATACGTGCTCTTTCTTTTTTTTTATGGAAAAGTTTTCATGGTTTATTTCTTTTTTAATCCTCTCCATTTCTTATACTATTTAATACGGTAGAATAAGGTAATTCTTTAGCCGTTCTTTTTTGTTTTTCAAGGGGTTAGAATATAAATGTTTATTATAATAATCTTTATTTCAACCGAAGATCTATTCAGATGGATTTACCACAAGGGTAACGGCCGTTGAACCGGGTTGCAAAGTTACGCCATATTCTGCCGGGAATGGGTGGGCGGCTCAGAGCCGGGCCCTGAAAAGGTGTTACATTCATTACAATTTCCCAAAATACATAAACCGGATTCATTCAGTTCCATCCCAAAAACACCATTATTCGAAACGGCATATAAGCCGAAAATCTATATAATAAATATAAAACAATGAATTGATTTACTTCAAATTTATGAATAATATGATAAACAAATTGTTAATTCGGTTGTGCTACACAGAAATGGACGGTAAGTAAGCAAATAAAAAATACTTGGGTGGGTCAAGAGATGCCGAATGTAAAGCAAGCGTTTTCGTTAAGAAATCAGCGATTAACTCTCGGCTTTTTAAGTTATCATGAGGATAACGACTCCAACAATCAAATGATGGCGGGTATTTTAAAGGCCGCCCAAAAAAATGACGCCAACATCATTCAATTTGGCGGGTTGGGTAGAGATATCGGCGAAAAAGAACTGCGCCGTGCGATTAAAACCCTGCTGGAAATCATTAAGGAACAAAACCTTGACGGGTTAATGTTTTTGGGTTGGCTGCAATTTATCAGTGTCAATCCTCAGGATTTTCTCGGATATTTAAAAATCCCCTTGTTTAGTTTGGGCGCGGGGTTTCCAAATATTCCAAGCGCAATTACCGATGGCGGAATTTGCCTTCGGGAACAATTGCTTCATCTCATACAAGTTCATCACTGCCGAAGAATAGCTTATATTTCGCCGGTGCATCTCAATGAAGTGCTTGAGGATAATCGGGTCCAGATTTATAAGGAAGTCATGCGGGAATACGGTATTTATGATCCCCAATTACTAATAACCGCCGGTGAATTGAGTTCGGCGGAAATCGATCTGGAACTGCGGGCCAAACAGGCCACTTCCATCTTATTTGATCAACGTATGGGTTTTTACGATGCGATTGTTTCATCATATAACGATGAAACGATAAACATTTTAGCGGAGTTGAATCACAGGGGAATGAAAGTTCCCGATGATATCAAATTAGTGGGTTATGAGGATGATGATTTCGCCAAATATGCCACCACACCGATTACTACTGTCTATTTTCCGTTTTGGGAACTTGGTTTTTATGGTTGCGAACGATTTATCGAAATGTTAACCGCTAAAAATAAAAATATTCCGTTTACCACATACGTGCCGGGGAGGCTCATCCTGCGCCGGTCTTGCGGATGTATTTCCAATTCGGTGAATTTAGCAGCCGCCGAATCGGAAATTGGCGAACAAAAAAGTTTTCGAATTGATCGGACCCAAATATATCAAGAAATAAGCCGAAAGTTTCCCGAACCGGAATTTGATGTGGCCGGTCTTTGCAACACGTTTATTGACGATCTGGAATCGAAAACCAATTCCCGGTTTCTGCAGGTGTTGGAAGAACAATTGGTGATTTACCAACAACAACATACAGACGCTTCGGGCATCGAGGATTTTATTTCCAATCTTCGTAAACTGATACTACCGTACTTAGCGGAGGAGAAAAAGGACCTAATTTGGGCGGAAGATCTTTGGCATCAAGCCCGGATCACCATTGAGGAAAAGGCGGTCAATCTATTAGGACTCCAAGAACTTAAGACCAATCAATTGAATCAGATGCTTCATAAAATCAGCCAGGACCTAATTACGACTTTTCACACCCAAAAGCTATTGGAGCTTTTAGAATTAAGCCTGCCGTTGCTTAAGATTCCCAGTTGCTACCTGTTTTTGTTCAAACAGGATCGAGAAGCGATTGATGAAGCCAGACTTACTTTTAAGTATATTGATCATCATCGCATCGATTTAAAAGTTGACAGTCCGTCTTCCCTTAAGGACTTGTTGCAAAATATTCCCCGAAACCGGCGTTATACTTTATTTGCTTATTTGCTTTCCGTGGCCGACGAATATTTTGGGGTAGTATTATTTGAACCCGGTCCGCTGGACGAGCGTATTTACTATACATTATCAGTGTTATTGAGCACTGCGCTAAAAGGAGCAATTTTGATTGAAAGGCTACAAAATGCCAACCTGGAACTTACCGTCATGCAGCAGGAATTGGTGGAGACGGCTCATAAAGCCGGTATGGCTGATGTTGCCACCGGAACTCTACATAATGTCGGAAATGTTCTAAACAGTATCAACACCTCGCTGGCTTTGATCCGGGATGTCTTGAGAAATTCTCCCCTGGATGATTTTAAACAGGCCAATAGCCTTTTGAGAAGTCATGCCGGTGATCTCAAGGATTTTATCGTCAATGATCCCAAAGGAGAAAAACTGTTGCAGTTTTATTTTAAGCTGGAGGTTCCTTTCACCGAATTGCATCAGCAAATTTTTTACCATCTTAACCGTTTGATGGACCGGATCAATTTAGTGAACGAAATTATCATTGCCCAGCAAAATTATGCCAGTAACTTGCCTACTTTGGAGCGAATTGACTTGGTCAATGTGGTTGAAGATGCTCTCAAAATGCAATCGGTGGTGCTTGACAAGTATCAAATTAAGATCATCCGGAATTTTAAAACCATTCCCCAAATCTTGGCTCAAAAAAATAAATTACTGCATATCCTGATCAATTTATTCAATAATGCCAAGGATGCCATGTTGGAAACTCCGGAGAAAAAGCGTCAGATCATTTTATCATTAACTCATGACAACCAGGGGGTTTATCTTCGCTTTACCGATACCGGGCAGGGGATACCTCCCGAATTTATTAAAAGCATCTTCCGGTATGGATTTACGACCAAACAACAGGGTCATGGATTCGGGCTTCATAGTTGCGCCAATTATATGACGGAAATGGGTGGCAAGATCTGGGCGGAAAGCCAGGGTTCAGGGAAAGGATCCACTTTTGTATTACAGTTTAAAGAAAATTAGGGATACGTTTATCTCTAGTTTTGGGAAAAAACAAAGGGGAAACAGATTTAAAAGAAAACTTAAATAATTTGGTTTTTTAGCCGAAGAAACTAGTATAATTAAACTGTCTTAAGTAAAAGCCAAAAGTCGAACATTCAAGTAATGTATTAAAATATCCCAGTATTTAAAATATTTATCGAGGGGCGTTATCATGAAAGAGAGAACAGCCAGGATATTGATTGTTGATGATAATCAGGATATCCATGAAGACATTAAGAATATCCTTAATCCGGCACGGATTAATCAACAGGATTATGAAATGCAGCTTCTGAAAGATGAATTATTCGGAGATAACGATCAGAGTACTTCGAAAAACGATAAATCCATTTCAATACGATACCAAATCGACGATGCTTTCCAGGGGGATGAAGCCATTAAAATGGTCCTCAAGGCGGACTGTGAAAAAGAACCGTATTCGCTTATTTTCATGGATGTAAGGATGCCACCCGGAATGGATGGGGTCCAAACCATCGAAAAAATTTGGGGTATCAATCCCTATATTGAAGTCGTAATTTGTACTGCATATTCCGATTATTCGTGGGATCAAATTCTTTATAAATTCGGGCAGACGGATCATTTATTATTTATCAAAAAGCCTTTTGACAATGTTTCGGTGAAACAAATCGCCCTAGCGTTAACCACTAAATGGAATTTGGAACGGTTAAACCGGGAACATATTGAAAATCTTGAAATTGAAGTAAAAAAACGCACTCAGGATTTAAAAGAAATGGTGGAAAAGTTAACCTCGGAAATTCACCTTCGGAAAGAAAAAGAAGAACAATTAACTTATATCGCCAATCACGATCAATTAACGGGGCTGCTGAACCGGTATTCTTTTTATCAATCCATTTATGGGATAATCAATTCCAACGCCGATTTGGCCAAGAAAGAAACCTTTTATCTGTTTTTTCTCGACATCGATGGGTTCAAACAGGTTAATGACCTTTTCGGGCATGACGTGGGCGACCTACTGCTCAAGGAGATTGCCGTGCGGATTAAAACGGTGTTAAACGGGTATGCCTATCAAATGAGCCATGTTTCCGATCGTAAGGACTGCCAAAAACCGGTGATTGATGCCATTTACCGGCTGGGAGGGGATGAATTCACCGCGATTATTGCTCTTCAGGATAAAGAAAAAGTCAAGCAGATTGCAGCGGAACTATTGGAGAGTATCAAAAAGGAATACTTTATCGCCGACCATGAGATCCAAATCTCGTGCAGCATCGGGATCAGTATTTATCCGGAAGATTCCACCAACGGCAGTATCCTTTTAAAATATGCCGATCTGGCGATGTACCGGGCCAAAGGAGCCCGGGGTGTTTACTTGTTCTTTGACAAGTTTAAGGATTCGGTGTTTATTCAACAACTGGTTTTGGAAAAAGACTTAAAGTCGGCTTTGGCTAATCAGGAAATTGATTTGGAGTATCAAAGTCTGTTTAATAATAAAAAACAAATTATCGGTATTGAAGCCCTGGTTCGTTGGATTCATCCGACCAAGGGCATATTGAAACCGGATGATTTTATATTCATGGCCGAAAAGTCGAATATCATCCTTAAAATTGGGGAGCATGTATTAAGTACCGCCTGCCGGCATTTAAAAGAACTCCACCAGTTGGGGTATAAAGATCTGTTCGTGCTGGTTAACTGTACTATTAAGCAGTTTTATGATCCGAATTTTGTAAGTATCATCAATTCGGCCTTGGAAGAGGCTGAATTGAGTCCGGAATATCTTAAGCTGGGGTTTGAAGAAAAGTTTTCCTTGCAAGATCCTGAAAAAGCGTTACTGGTCATCAATGAACTTTCAAAAACAGGAATTCAGTTTACCATTGACGGCCTGGGTCGGGGTAAATCCATGTTTAATCTGTTGCAAAACCTGCCGCCAAATACCATTGTGAAGATCGATAAAGCGTATGTGGAGAATATCACCGAAAGTGCCAGTGATCAAAGTTTTTTGTTGATTTTGCTGGATTTAATCAAGAGCCGGAATTTGGATATTATTATCAGTGGAATTGAAAAAAAGGAACAGATTGAAATACTCAATGCCAAAGAATGTATTTTGCAGGGTTTTTATTTCAACAAACCGAAATCATTTAAAGAGTTTGCCGATGAGTTACGGACCATGCGGAAGCTCACTTAATTAATTTAGATTTCAGTGGTACCTGCCGAATAATCGGTTCAACCATTCTGGTCCGGTGCGTTCATCGTTTGGCTGGTACCACTCTTGATCAATGAGTTGATGAACCCGTGGGAAGTTTTTTTTCCTTTACCTCCCCAGCTCTACGGTTTTTCCTTCCCTGGAGCGAACCAGCCGGGTAGTACCGAATTAACCATTCCAGTTCTTTGCGTTTATCATTGGGGTGATACCATCCTTGCTCAAAGAGCCGGTGTACCCGCTGAAAATACTCTTCATACATACGGCCTACCCGTTCCAGGGAGTAATTATTAGCAGCCCAGTCCCGGCAATTTTGCGGTTTAATCCGGTGGATATTCTTAATTGCCCAGCAAAATTCCTCGAAAACCCGGCACCGGTATCCTGTGATCCCATGTAAAATCGTCTCCGGGAAAGCACCCCAGTCGCTGGTAATTACCGGTGTACCGCAAAGCTGAGCTTCTACATTGACTCCGCCGAACGGCTCCAAATAATAAGTCGGCATTAAGACTGCCTTGGCATTGCCAAGCAACTCCGCTCTTTCCTTGGGTCCCACCGCTGGAAAGTACCGAATATGTTTCTCGGAACCTAAAGCTAATCCCTCCGCCGGATTATCCAACGAGCCTTGCCCAACAATGTAAAGCTGATTACCGGTAGCCTTTGCGGCATCGGAGGCGGCCTGGACTCCTTTCCGGGAAATTATCCGGCCAAAGTAAAGCAGATAGTCTTGCTTGACGGGTTGAAACGGGAAATCGGCCACATCGAAATAATTGGGAATTACTGCGTCATACCAAACGCCATCATCCTGATTCAGGAGCCCGTAAATATAGTGCATCCAGGCATATGACTCAAAAATGCGATAAGCTGTAAATACCCCGGTATAACCGATTCCGGATTCAATCGCCAACAGTTGAACCGAATCCGCCACCGGTTTTTGATAGTTACCCATCGGGCATAACAGCAGATCTTCCTTTTGTTTGCGTTCATTGATTGCCGCAATTGCATTTTGCGCAAAGGTAAGGTGTGCTAAATCACGGGGATCATGTTTAAAGAATTCCCGGGATTGATCATAATCGCCGTAAGTTTGGCGGAGAATATCTTGGCTGGAGACTTGAATAAACTCATCACATTCGACCTCGGACCCCTCGACTCCATAAAAGTAGAGCTTATGACCGAAACTTTTGATGATTTTAGCCAGTTTAACAATTTTTTGTGTATAGGCGCAAGCGGAGTTATTCTTATGTGTAGCTAAATGAGCCAGGCCCAGCAAATGAAAACGTAATTGATTCATTGTCATTCCCTTTCATCATTGAAGTTGATAACATCATATTCACTTCCGGTAATAAAAGAGAGGGTAATAAAGCAATGTTTATTGAACTATCGGCACTTTTGAAATAGAAGAGTAATGGATTGATTATTACTTTGAAAAGAAAGGGGCTGCCCGGAATATTCTTCCGATTCAGCCCCTTGGTATGCATTTAAGCTAATTTGACTATCCTGATCATGGCATTTACATCAGCGGTTTGAGTACCACCGATATTTTCGAGAAGCGCAACCGATGTAAAAGAAGTATGATTCCGGATGGTTAGAGTAGCGGGTGCTGTTATTGCGACAATGACATTTCCGGTATTTTGTATGTTTGCAGCGCCAACACTAAATATAGTTCCCGGAATTAAATTGCCATTTAAGAATAGAGCAAATTGATTCACTCTTTCCGCTTCTACCATGAAAGTAATTTCATAATCACCACTACTATTAATGATTACTTCAGGACTTCCAGGTGTGTGCGTGATGTTTCCTACGATTAAACCATTAGTACTCAATGGGACATCTGTTTCTAAAGGTATATTAGCGATCGCCTCAGTATTATAGATATAGGCGAATGTTGTTGGGAATCCCGGTCCAGTAGCCCCGGTAGCCCCGGTAGCCCCAGTAGGTCCAGTAGCCCCGGTAGCCCCAGTAGGTCCAGTAGGTCCGGTAGCCCCAGTAGGTCCAGAAGCGCCGGTAGCGCCGGCGGGTCCAGTAGCTCCAGTAGGTCCGGTAGCGCCGGTAGCGCCAGTGGGTCCAGTAGCCCCGGTAGCACCAGTAGCACCGACGCCAGAAGCGCCAGTGGGTCCAGAAGCGCCAGTGGCCCCGGTAGCCCCAGCAGGTCCGGTAGCGCCGGTAGCGCCAGAAGCGCCAGTGGCCCCGGTAGCCCCAGCAGGTCCGGTAGCGCCAGAAGCTCCAGAAGCACCAGTGGCCCCGGTAGCCCCAGCAGGTCCGGTAGCGCCGGTAGCGCCAGAAGCTCCAGA
>JAEZJQ010000124.1 GCA_023436305.1 Bacillota bacterium | reverse complement strand
CCTGTCACTTTTCTTAACTTTTCCTTAACACAAAACCATACACGCCCCACTCCCCGACCGCATATCATATCCTAAACAAAGGAGTTGATCATTGATGTGCGGTATCGCCGGATGGATTGATTGGGAACAAGATCTGACACAAAGCAGACTTATTTTGGAAAAGATGACCGAAACTCTAACATCACGCGGCCCGGATGCCTCGGGTTACTGGTTATCCCCCCGGGCGGCCATTGGCCACCGCCGCTTGATTGTAGTCGATCCGGCCGGCGGAGCCCAACCCATGGTTCGGCGCTTTGGCCACCGGACTTACGTTTTAACCTATAACGGTGAACTTTATAACACCGAAGAAATCCGGCAGGATCTTAAAATATTGGGTTTCACCTTTGAATCCTATTCCGACACCGAGGTTTTGCTGCTATCCTATATGGCCTGGGGGCCCGCTTGTTTGGAACGCTTCAATGGTATTTACGCCTTCGGAATCTGGAGTGAACATGATCAATCTCTTTTCCTGGGCCGGGACCGAATGGGCGTCAAGCCACTATTCTATACCGTTAGAGGTAGTTCGTTCATCTTTGGTTCGGAAATTAAAGCATTGTTAGCCCATCCCCGCGTCCAACCGGAACTGGACGCTGAAGGAATCGCCGAAATCTTTGGCCTTGGACCGGCACGAACTCCTGGTCATGGAGTCTTTAAAGGAATTTATGAAGTGCGTCCCGGATGCCGGCTGAAATATAACAGGGACGGCTTGAAAATAGAACGGTATTGGTCTCTGGAAAGCAAACCACACACTGATGACCTGGAAACTACCGCCGCGCGGGTCCGGGAACTGGTAAAAGACACCATTGAGCGTCAGCTGGTCTCCGATGTTCCGGTGTGCACCTTCTTGTCCGGAGGGTTGGATTCCAGTATCATCACGGCGGTGGCTGCCCAGAAATACCGGCGGGATGATAAGGAGCCGCTTAAAACTTACTCGGTGGATTACCTGGAAAACGATAAATACTTTATCCCTAATGATTTTCAGCCCAATGCCGATGCGCCCTGGATCAAACGGGTCAATGATTTTCTGGAGACTGGAAATCATCAGGTCATCATCGATAATTCGCAATTAGTGGAGGCTTTGCATACGGGGGTCCTGGCCCGGGATTTGCCGGGAATGGCCGATGTGGATGCCTCGCTGTATCTTTTTTGCCGGGAAATTAAAAAAGGAGCCACGGTGGCCCTGTCAGGCGAGTGTGCTGATGAAGTGTTCGGCGGGTACCCCTGGTTTTACCGGGAGGATGCATTGGCGGCGGGTACTTTTCCCTGGTCCTTATCTTTGGATTTCAGGGAAAGAATTCTGGCGCCGGGAGTCAAACAGTATCTTAATCTCAGCCAATACGTTCAAGAACGATACCGGGACGCTTTAACGGAAATGTCACGTTTGCCGGGAGAAGATCGGATTGAGACCCGACGGCGGGAGATCTTTTACCTGAATATTAACTGGTTCATGGCGGTGCTTCTGGACCGGAAAGACCGGATGAGTATGGCGTCCGGACTGGAGGTTAGGGTGCCATTCTGCGATCACCGCCTGGTGGAGTATGTCTGGAATATTCCCTGGCATCTTAAGTATTACGGCCAACGGGAAAAAGGGATCTTACGAAAAGCGGTGAACGATTTATTGCCCCAGGATGTAATTTACCGCCGGAAAAGCCCCTACCCCAAAACCCATCACCCCGGCTACTTGTCGGCTGTAAAGGAAAGCTTGCTGGCGATTTTAAACAACCCGGTCGAACCGGTAAATGGTCTCATCAATGTCCAGACTGTGAAAGATTTTATCCTAAAAGAGGAAGCGGCGCTACAAAAACCCTGGTTCGGGCAGTTGATGAACGGGCCACAACTGTTGGCTTATTTAATTCAAATGAATATCTGGCTGAAGGAGTATGGGGTGGCGATTAAGATATAGAGAGCCGAAAGTCAAAGTCGAAGATCAGAAGTCAAAGAAATCATGGTTGAACGATTTAGACTGAACAAGATCTATTGGAATTGGACTTTATTATTTGATCGTAAACGGAATGTTATGTTCTGGAATCAATTCGTGGCTTGACAAAAGAAGAATCTTACTCTACAATGGGAAATGGATGTAATTACCAATCGGCATCTTTGAATTACCGCGTTCTTACCATGTTGGTTCCGGGTGAGAAAGCGGTTATTGCTATTCAAGTAACTATTGTGATAATTTGATACAATTTAATTTAAGTTTGTAACTCGTAATCGATAAACTAACAACTATTTTCATATGGAAACGGAGGGATGAAACTTGATGGGAGTCGGGATTGGTTTGGATATTGGGGCGAGTGCTGTGAAGCTGGTTGAGCTCCTGGGAGGCAAAGAGATCCGGGTTAACTGTCTGGGAATGGTTCCCTTGGCCAGTGGCTTGGTTAGCGCCGGAGAGGTCAAGGAGCCCGCAGAAGTCGGTGAAGTGATCAAAAGCTTGATTGGGCAACACAGTATTCAATCAAAACGAGTGGTGATCGCGGTTGCCGGACAAGCAGCCGTTGTGCGTCTCTTGAAAGTAACTCTCCAGAATAAGAATGAATTAGCCGATACAATAATGAAAGAGGCTGAAAAGAGTCTCCCGTATGCTTTGGATGAGTTATATATGGACTATCAAGTAATCAAGGAAGATTCAGCTCAAAAGGAGACCGAAGTGGTATTGGTCTGTGCCCGCAAGTCAATCATCGATAGCCAACTGGAAGCTATCCGAATCGCGGGGCTGGAACCGGTGGCCGTGGACATTCAACCGCTGGCTTTAATCCGGGCGGCAGGCTTAGAGAACATTGAAACATACGGGAATATCGGTTTGTTGGATATCGGGGAAGAGACTTCCGATTTGATTATCATTAAAGATGGAATTCCGCTTTTTACCCGGGTGATACCCTTGGCCGGCAATCGAATCACCCAATTGATTGCTGAAAGTATCGGGATTCCTTATAGTTCCGCCGATGAGTTAAAGCGGGTCTATAGTGACGTAAGCCGTGATTTAGCCCAAATTTCCATGGATGATATTGATTATAAAGTAAATTCAATGGTTCAGAAAGGTGTAAAGGAGTTAACGGCCGATCTGAAAAGATCCTTTGAATATTTTTATTTGCAGCAACAAGGTGAAAGCGAGATCACTACATTGATGGTTTCCGGTGGGGGTTCCAAATTAAAGAATCTGTTGCCTTTCTTTAATCAAGAGCTTAACCTAAGAGTTATATCTTGCCCACAGCCGGAAAACGTCGTCTGTCCGGCTGAAAGCCTAATGGAATTTAATGAATTTCTGCCGGTTTATAACGTAGCCCTGGGATTGGCTTTAAGGGAGGTAACTGAGGCTTGAGAATTAATTTATTACCGGAGGAGCGTAAGGCCAAGCCGGCTACTAAACCGGCCAGACAAAAACTAAACGATTCGAAGGCGCATAAAACCGGAGTGATTAAGGATCGGCTCACCGGTATTCAGATTACTGAAAAAAGACGAAGTAACGCCTTAATTTATATCTGTTGGGGAGTTTTTCTTCTAAGTTCGCTAATATTCTTAATGGGTGAATATTTCGAGTATGATCCGGCAATCGGGGAATTAGCCAGTTTGAAAGAACAAGTCATCCAATACCGGGAAGATTTAGCCAAAGAACAACAAATTCAAAAGCCGGAATCGAAGATCGACAGCCTGTCACCGGAATTGGCATTTATCACCCACATGTACCGCCCGTGGCTGGCTATTATCAATGGATTGGCCTCTGCTTTACCCGAAGAGGCATGGTTGACCGGAATTGAAGGAGCCGGTGAAGTTGATATCACCGTAAAATGCCGTTCATTGACAGTTACGGCGGCTCAAGATTATATCCGGAATCTGCAAGGAAATACGCTTTTTAATAATGTGCAACTCCAAGAGATGAAACAGGTTTCACCGGGCATCCCGGATTATGCTTTTACTTTAGAGATTAAGACCGGGGGGGCCGCGCTCGATGTTTTGGAAAAATAAGGCTGATTTTATGGTCATGACCATTATTTTTATAATATTTATCGGGGCGGCCACCGGTGGTGTTTTATTACATATACAGAACCAATCCATCGCCACCGAATTGAAACAAAAAAGGCAACAACTAGCGTCGCTGAAACAGGAGCATGAATCGGTTCAAAGCGCCGTTTTCCGCAACCCGGAAACTAAAACCCGGGTGGAAAGCCAACTCACGCTTCTTGCGCCATTTGATCGTGAGCAACAAGAGATTTTTAAGGGAGATCTGGGACGGCTTGTAAGCGAACATCATGTAAAGATCACCAAGTCCGAATTATTATCCCCGTCTTTGGCCATGAAAGATAATCCTGAGTACCGGATTTCCCAGTGGCAATTGGTATTAATCGGCGATTACCGGGGATTGATCGGATTTTTGGAAGCCTTGCCCTGCAATACACGTTTGGCGATGATATCCCAACTTAAAATTACATCGGAATATCGAAATGGAAATCAATACCTACTAACCGCCTATTTGACTTTGGATGTAATTTCAAAGTGACTCTATATTTTAAAGTGGGTGACTCAATGGGGAATAAGGAGACAAATTACAAAAAAATCCTGTTGGGCCTCGGACTGGCCTTAGGAATGATTTTAACGGCAACCATAATTGCGGTGGCGACCTTTTTTATGTCGATTCCGATCAAGCATTCCAGTGAAAGCCCGGAACGTGATTTTGCCACGGAAAGTTCACCGGGTTTCATTCCGGTGGGGACTTCAGAAAACGAACTCCGAAATTCAGCGAGTTCCCAGCTTAGAGATCCTTTTATGCCGCCGGCCATCGCGTGGTCTAATATAATACCCGTATCTCCCGAACCGGAGTACATCAAGGAAAAGACCGCCAAGGTTACGGTTACCGGGGCGCGCCCTAGCCCAAGCATTAAAAAACCAAAAGAAACTCCGGTAAAAAGTTCTAAAAATTTCCTTCAGGGCCAAAGAAGCAGTTCGACGGTTTTAACAGCAAGCCCGGAGCCGGTCGATCCTAATACCCCGGAGTTTAAAGAGACATTGATTTTACCAGGGCTAAGTCAAAATAATACCAAAGACGTCACGGACAAAAATGCCGGTAACGGAATAAGAGTAAGCTATAAAGTAAAAAAAGGGGAGACCCTTTATCATATTTCGCAAAAATTCGGAGTCTCCCGGGAATCCATTGCCAAGGAAAACAACCTAAGCCCCACAACCGATAAATTGCCGGAAGGCAAAATCTTGATCATTCCAATCCCCAACACCCATCTTTACCAGTTAAAAGCAAACGAAACATTATGGAGAATTGCAAACCGTTATGGAACCACTGTGGAGTTGCTCCAGGAGATCAATGATATACAGGATTTAAACAAGCTGAAACCGGGTCAGATTGTTATTCTTCCGGTTTCGGGAGTAAAATTAGATGCGCATCAAAAGAAAGAAAGGCTGCCGGACTTAAGCCAACAACCTTTCCCTTTATAAACGCTTTATCACAGTTTTATTAAGCGGTCTTCTTCATATCGCTTAATGCAGCCTTTAAGCTTCGGGTATCTCGAATGACCGCATCCCGGTTTTTTAACCGGGTATCCGCCTGAAGTTTGGCGTAAATAGCGTCGAAATTGGCTATTTCACGCAAGGCTTTTCCTTTGGAGTGGGTGGGCCGGAACCGGGACATTTCCAACCCCAAGGTATTGGTCTCCCGGTTGGCCAGCGACCAATTTCCTCGAGATGCTGCCTGCTCGATTCGGGTGACGCGGTCCAGCAGACTCCGCTCGGAGATGCCCGATAAACCTTGTATCCGTTTGGATGGCGCCGTCCGAGTCCGTTGGTTAATGCCCGGCGTTCTGGAAATAGGTTTTGGTGTTATCCTTACCGGTTTTACGTTCGAAATATTCCGGGGCCTGACAGGAGCGGGCCGGGTTTTATTGTTTGGAAATAGGTTGCAGCCTCCGATGACCAAACTAAAAACCAAAACACCAATGACTAGTAGTATAACTTTAGAAATACGCACATTTTCACCTCCTTAAAACACTGAATTTACTGATTTTTCAAGTACTGCACGACTAATTGTCCGGCTTGTCAAACATAAATCTTGTCAAAAGCATTTAATGCTTTATCAATAGGTTACCAAGCGCGGGTTAATTTCAAACGTCCGAAAGCCGATAAATAAATGGCAAACCTGGAAAAGTTAAATCATATTTTGAGAGGGAAAATACGCTAATAATTCCATGAGTATCTTCCTGCACAAAGGCTCATAATCGTTAAAACAAATTGTGGAGTCGCAATTTGCCGGGGCTGAAAATGAGACTACCGGAAAGAATGCTGAATATTCACAGCCGAGAATCGGATAACTCCTTTCCCCAAAACCGCCGGAGATTCTCCCTCTCAGTTCGAGAAGTTTATCACATAAAAACATGGTCCTCGGAAAATAATCGCGCCATTAGAGGAAATAATATTATCATGGCGTATATTTTAACCACCATTACTTTATGGACTTTATTTGCCCTGGTGGTTCCCTTTAAAAAATGGCGTTCCTATTATCCGGTGATCATTTTCGCCGCTTTATTGGGCACCGTCTCCGATCTTCTGGGAGTGGTTTTCGACCAATGGGCTTATTATGGTCCAGTGGTGGGCGCATTAAGTCTCTGGTCGGATCTGGGCATCGCTCCGGCTGAAGGGGCACTGTTTATTCATTGGTATCCGGGTAAAAAAGCATGGGTTATCCGATTGCTGTATATAGGATTTTGGGCTTTTGCCAATGCGGCTCTGGAATGGTTCTTCGTCTGGGTGGGATGGATTGGTTATGACCACTGGAATCCGCTGAAAGCTTTTCTGTTTTATTGGTTCTTTTTTGGTTTGATCTTGTCCCAGGAATCCTGGTATAATGGGACTGGAAAGTTTCGCTAAAATCAGAGGTTCATTATGATAAATTATCGTCAAGCGACCGAGAATGATCTTGAGGGACTGCTCGAGTTGATTGAGGCTGGTTTCTCGGCACAATCAAATTCCTTCGATCGTAAGGAAGGACACGATCATCGAGTTTTATTTTCCTATTTATATTCAGTGGATCATACCAGTCTAGGCCGGGTTTATCTCGCCGAAGATCGGGGAGTATTCGTTGCTGCGGTGGGGATTTTTCCGCAGCGCTTGTATTTTGAAAATATAAAGATTCCTGTTTGGGCCATCTCGCCGGTGGTAACTCATCCGGATTACCGGGGCCGCGGTATAGCCGGAAATTGTTTGATTAGTGTTCTTAATAACTTGAAACAACAAGGAATTCCGGCGGCATTTTTATGGGGGTTACCCAATTTTTATCCCCGATTTGGTTTTGTACCATTATTACCGCGTTATAAAACGAAGCTATCCAAGAGACAGCTAATCAATACGCATGTGGAATGTCCTTCAAAAACGGACGGAGGATTAAGAAAGGCAACCATCGCCGATGTAACGTGGATTTCAGATTTATATAACCAAGGGAAACATGATTATTGGTTACAACCCGAACGTTCGCTTTTTTGGTGGCGGGCTCGATTTGCGGAAATGGGCATTGAAGCCGCTGAAATCAAAGAAGTTCCATTTCCCAAAAAGGAGAATTTCCTGGTTTGGGAGAACCATTCGAATAAGATATCAGGATATTTTTATTATGAAACAATTCCTGACCGGCAAAGGCTGGTTATCTCCGAAGGGGTGGCCCAAGATCCGGAATCTTCCTTGGCGATGATGCAAACTTTCGTCAAAGAATATTTAAAACCAGATTGGACTTTGTATGTCCGTGGCACGCCGGAACATTTATTAAATACTGCTTTATACAGGCTGGGAGGTACCCATCTCAATCCTGCGCCGTTGGCCGGTATGATTAAGATCATTGATTGGGCCGGATTTTTAAATTATTTAAAACCGTTAATTGATGAACGGTTAAATAATTGGAATACAACGTTCGAATTTCCTTATCTGGCAACAAGAGATGCTATCATTCGCGGGGGATGGAATCCGAATACGGGAATACAATTTGATTTTACCAAACCTGGGACGGAAATTCCCGTCATCGATGAACCCGGATTGACCCGGTTACTCTTTGGGTTTTATAGCCGATTCGAAGACTTCTATCAGCAATACCCCCTTTTAAAAATGCTTTTTCCGGTGAAATATCCATTTATCTGGGATGCAAATTATTTGTATTGAAAATATGGTCCATCAATTAAGGAGATGATTGCTTTGCGGCAATTAGCTTTAACCAAGGCAACTTTATTAACACCATTTAACTTAATTGAAAACGCGATTTTATTAATTAACGAAAACGTCATTGAAGCCGCCGGACCTACCGCTTCCATTCCGATACCAACTGGTTACCGGGAAGTTCCATTGGAGGGGTTAATCATTGCGCCCGGTTTTATTGATTTGCATTTGCACGGGGGGAATGGCGCTGAAGTCATGTCGGCTATCCCAAGTTCGCTTGAGGAAATGGCCAGGTTTTACGCTACCCACGGAGTCACTTCGTTTTTAGCGACTACACTGGCGGCAAATCCCGACCAATTGTTAGCGGTAGCCCGAAGTTATGAGTTTCTTAATAATAGCAATTATAAAGGGGCCAAATGCCTGGGACTTCATTTGGAAGGGCCTTACTTGTCACCCAAGTTTGCGGGAATGCATAACTTGACTGAATTAAGGCTTCCTTCTTTGGATGAAATCCGGCAGGTTCACCAGGCCAGCAATAATGGAATAAAAATGATCACCATGGCTCCGGAACTTGATGGGTCTTTGGAAATCGCCGCCGAGTTAGTAAAGATGGGTATTGTTTGTGCGATTGGCCATAGCGATTCCAGCTATGAAATAGGATTGAAAGCAATGGAGGCCGGATTTTCTTCAATTACTCATTGTTTTAACCAGTTGCGTCCATTCCATCACCGCGAACCGGGGATTTTAGGCGCTGCTTTGACCAGGCCGGAGTTTACCTTGGAATTAATCGCCGATGGAGTTCATTTGCATCCGTCGGTTATTGATATGGTATGGCGGCTTAAAGGCCCCGAAAATATAATATTAGTCACTGATGCCGCGGCGCCTACCGGGATGCCGGACGGCAGCTACCGATCGCTAAATGGCGAGTTAATCGTAACTGCAGGTGTGGTTAGAAATGAAGCGGGCCAATTGGCTGGAAGTGTCTTAACGTTAGATGAAGCGATGAAAAACATGTTGAAGTTTACGGAATGCAGCCTCACCGATGTCTTTCGGATGTTAACCTATAATCCAGCTAAGTTGTTGGGAATTAATAAGCGTAAAGGAAGCCTTTATTCCGGCAAGGATGCTGATTTGGTAGTCTTAACGACTGATCTGGAAGTGATTATGACCATGGTTGGCGGTGAAGTGATTAGCGGTTTGATATCCATTGATTGATAATTAGTTGTCGGGGCAATTCGTTGTCGACCTGTAAGCTTCGAAGTGATTTATGATGGAATCAAATATGTCTGCCGAAAATTTTCGGCGTTTAACCTATGATTACCCAATAAACCACTTTTGGTGATGAGGTTGGCTCAATAGCGTGATAACAGTATTTGAAATAGGGAACTGATTTTACGTTGCAACTTGATTCATGTTACATTTTTGAAATCCGCTTATTTCAACATATTATTGGAGGAGAAATGTAAATCATTCGATGATTTCAATTAAAAAGTCGTTATCGCTATATCTTCATTGTATTATTTTAATCTTACAATTGATTCAAAAAGTTGACAATATCACAGTCTGAGAACAAATTTTTAAATACCCCTTGACATAAGTTTTTTTATATGCTATTTTATTAAGGCGTTATGTTGTTCAATTAAATTTAAAAAAGCGTTTGAACATTTTTGACACAAAATAGTATAAAATTCTAATTGACAACTTACCAACAAACATGATATAATAATTCTTGCGTCGCCGGTCTGGTATAACAGTAACGGTAGTCGCAAATAAATTTGAACCTTGAAAACTGAACAGCAGGAAAACGAAAAATGACTGGTAGGTTATTTTTTAAAAGAACCTGTCATGATGCGTGTTAGCGAAAGTTAACACGAAGGGTTGAAATAATTCATGGCCAGAATA
>JAEZJQ010000122.1 GCA_023436305.1 Bacillota bacterium | reverse complement strand
TTTTTATTTTTTCTTGACCTCAATGGCCTTAATTTTGACCCCGTCCTTACTTACGCCGGGATTATAATCAAAATTAAGAATAAACTATGTCTAGAGGTGGTTGGTTAATGGCGGATTTAATCATTGGATGTATGGTAGCGGTTTTTTTGCTGGTATATCTAGTCTATGCTCTTGTAAAATCGGAGGAATTATAATGTTAACTGACATTTTGCAAATGGGATTGACTTTAGCAATTACTTTAGGTTTGGCATGGCCGCTTGGCCTATATATCGCCCGGGTTTTCCGTGGGGAGCGGACTTTTTTGGATCCGGTGGCCGGAGCCGTTGAACGGGTTTTATACCGTTTGGCCGGAATCGATCCGGAGCAGGAGATGAATTGGAAACAATATGCGTTTGCCTTATTCGCGTTCAATATCTTAGGAATCATCCTTTTATTTATCTTGCAACGTCTTCAAGGTTTATTGCCGTTCAATTCCCAAGGCTTTGGAGCGGTTCCGGGCGGACTGGCTTTGAATACGGCGGTCAGTTTTGTTACCAATACCAATTGGCAGGCCTATTCCGGAGAAAGTACGATGAGCTATTTTACCCAGATGGCCGGGTTAACGGTCCAAAACTTTCTTTCGGCCGCCACCGGAATCGCAGTGGTCATTGCCCTTATCCGGGGCATAACCCGGAAGACGACCTGGCAGATTGGGAACTTTTGGGCCGATCTGACGCGCTCGGTGGTCCGGATTTTGCTCCCGTTATCATTCGTTCTCGCTTTAGTACTTGTTTCGCAAGGTGTAATTCAAAATTTTCAGCACAGTAAAAACGTTACAACGCTGGAAGGCGCCAATCAGCAGATAGCCATGGGACCGGTGGCTTCTCAGGAGGCCATCAAGGAATTGGGGACGAATGGTGGAGGTTTTTTCAACGCCAATTCGGCTCATCCTTTTGAAAATCCGTCACCGTTGTCCAATTTCCTTGAAATAATGGCCATATTGCTTATTCCAGCCGCCTTAACCTTTACTTTTGGCCGTATGACAGGGGATAAACGGCAAGGTAATGTCATATTGGGGGCCATGCTCACCCTGTTTCTGATTTCGCTCAGTGTCTGTTACTTAAGTGAGATGAGGGGAAATCCGCAAATTGCCGTTCTTGGAGTCGGGAGTCCGACGGCGCTGGAAGGCAAAGAACTCCGGTTCGGGATTGGCAGTTCCGCTTTATTTGCCACCAGCACCACGGCGACTTCGTGTGGCGCTGTTAATACGCTTCATGATAGCATGACACCGCTTGGTGGTTTTATTCCCTTATTCCAAATGATGCTTGGAGAGGTAGTCTTTGGAGGTGTGGGAACCGGGTTATACTCCATTTTAATCTTTGTGATTCTGGCGGTTTTTATTGTCGGCTTGATGGTGGGGCGAACGCCTGAATATCTCGGTAAAAAGATTGAGAGTCAGGAAGTAAAGATGGCTGTTTTGGCCGTGATTATACCATCTGCTCTTATTCTTGTGGGCAGCGCCATTGCCGCGATTTCCCGGGCTGGTCTAGCTTCATTGTCAAATCCGGGTCCCCATGGATTGAGTCAAATATTGTATGCTTTTTCCTCAGCCACGGGAAATAATGGCAGCGCTTTCGCGGGGTTAAACGCCAATACGCTGTTTTACAACCTGATATTGGCCGTGGCAATGTTTTTCGGCCGTTTTGGAGTGATCATTCCCGTACTGGCCATTGCCGGAAGCATGGCCGGGAAGAAAATAATCCCGGTTGGGCCAGGTACGTTTCAGACGAAGGGAGCGTTGTTCGCCGGTGTTTTGATCGGAACCGTCATTATTATCGGCGCGTTAACCTTTTTCCCGGCCTTGGCTTTGGGTCCGATTATTGAACATCTGCTGATGAATGCCGGCCAATCATTTTAACCTCGATTGGGCAAGAATAAATATTTCTAGAACACGGGGGGAATCAATGTGTCGAATGATAAAAAAAATGTTTCATCAGGCTTAAATAGGAATATGATCACGCAAGCCATCCGGGATTCATTCCTGAAACTTAATCCGGGTACACTGTGGCGCAACCCGGTCATGTTTGTGGTGGAAGTAGTGGCCACTCTGGACTCTCTGGCGGTAATTCGGGATTTGTGGATCCATCATTGGAATGATATTGGAGTGAATATTCAAATAACCTTTTGGCTTTGGGTAACAGTTTTATTTTCAAATTTTGCGGAAGCTTTGGCGGAAGGACGTGGAAAGGCGCAAGCCGCAGCATTGCGGCGTACCCGCAGTGAGACGGTGGCCAAGAAAATATCCGGCAATACTACGGTTTCAATTCCCGCGGCTCAATTACGTAAAGGGGATGTTGTTCTTATTGAACCGGGCGAGATTATTCCCGGAGACGGGGAAGTGATTGAGGGAATCGCCTCGGTGGATGAAAGCGCTATTACCGGGGAGTCGGCCCCGGTAATTCGTGAGGCTGGTGGCGACCGTAGTTCGGTCACCGGTGGTACCCGGGTCTTGTCGGATTGGATTAAAGTACGGATCTCCGCCAATCCCGGCGAAACATTTTTGGATCGGATGATTCATTTGGTGGAAGGGGCGAAACGCCAAAAAACGCCCAATGAAATCGCCCTCACTATTTTATTGATTGCCCTCACCATCATTTTTCTATTGGCGGTGGTAACTCTTGAACCTTTCGCGATCTATTCCGGAGTAGCGCCTTCGGTGGTTGTTCTGGTCGCCCTCTTGGTTTGTCTGATTCCAACCACCATTGGAGGACTTTTGAGCGCTATCGGGATTGCCGGAATGGATCGTTTGTTAAAGCGCAATGTGATTGCTTTATCAGGCCGGGCAGCGGAAGCAGCCGGAGATGTTGATGTACTTCTGCTGGATAAAACCGGTACGATTACTTTGGGTAACCGGATGGCCACTGAGTTCCTCCCTGCTCCGGGTGTCAGCGCAGAACAATTGGCCGATGCCGCTCAACTGGCTTCACTGTCGGATGAGACACCGGAAGGCCGGAGTATCGTCATTTTAGCGAAAGAGAAATATAATATCCGGCAAAGGGATTTGACCAAACTGAGGGCGGTTTTCGTTCCTTTCAGCGCCCAGACCCGGATGAGCGGTGTTAATTTGGATAAACAGGAGATCCGCAAGGGAGCGGTTACCGCGATAATGTTATATGTAAAAGAGCAAGGTGGAGAATTTCCATCTCAAGTCCAAAAGATTGCCGACCGGATTGCGGAGGAAGGCGGGACTCCATTAGTAGTGGCTGAAAATAGCCGGGTTCTAGGGGTTATTTATTTAAAGGATGTGGTAAAGGGCGGCATTAAGGAGCGTTTCGCCGAATTGCGCCGGATGGGTATTAAAACGGTAATGATTACCGGGGACAATCCGTTAACCGCTGCGGCAATTGCAGCGGAGGCCGGAGTTGATGATTTTATGGCCGAGGCTACACCTGAGACCAAACTGCAGCGAATCAGAGAATATCAAGCTCAAGGGCATTTGGTGGCGATGACCGGAGATGGGACCAATGACGCCCCGGCCCTTGCCCAAGCTGATGTCGGAGTGGCCATGAATAGCGGGACCCAAGCGGCCAAGGAAGCTGGTAATATGGTCGATCTGGATAGCAACCCAACCAAACTTATCGAAGTCGTCGGTATCGGCAAACAGCTGCTGATGACCCGGGGTTCGCTGACGACTTTCAGTATCGCCAATGATGTGGCGAAATACTTCGCAATCATTCCGGCGATGTTTGCCGCCAACTATCCGGTCTTGAATCAGTTAAATATTATGGGGCTAAACCCTGAGAGCGCAATCTTATCGGCAGTTATTTTTAATGCTTTAATTATTATTGCCTTGGTTCCTTTGGCATTAAAAGGGGTAGCTTACCGGCCGCTTAGCGCCAATGAGCTATTGCGCCGGAATATGTTAATCTATGGATTGGGCGGGTTGATTGTTCCATTTATCGGTATTAAATTGATTGATCTCTTAATCCGGATTTTATAAAAATTTAATATGCTTAGGCATTGTGAAGGGATAGTGTTACGATATGTGGAAGAATATTTCGCGGGCATTCATACTTTTAATTTCACTTACATTATTGACCGGTGTGGTTTATCCGTTGGCTGTCACCGGCTTGGCTCAACTTTTCTTTCCCAACCAGGCGAACGGTTCATTGGTTGACCGAAACGGAAAGTTGGCAGGGTCGTTTCTCATCGGGCAAAATTTTGATTCACCACGTTATTTTCATGGGCGGCCTTCCGCTACCGATTATAACGGGATGGGATCGGGTGGCTCCAACATGGCGCCAACCAACCGGGAACTGCTTCGATTGATAAAGGAACGGGTGGCGAAAATCAGGCAAGAAAACCAATTACCGGCGGCCCAACCGGTTCCAAGCGATTTGGTAACTGCCTCGGCTAGTGGCCTGGACCCACATATTTCCCCTCAAGGAGCTTTACTGCAAGTACCGCGAGTGGCACGAGTCCGGGGGCTTCAAGCAGATCAAGTACGGCAGTTGGTTGATAAAAATATTGAGAAACCGTTTTTAGGTATCTTTGGAACCTCTCGGGTCAATGTACTACGTCTAAATATTGCTCTGGATTCATTATAAAATGGAGTTGAAAAATGTGAAACCAATAGATGGCCGGGCCGATCCCGATGCTTTATTGGCCCAATTGCGTCAGGCTGAACGTGGCAAATTAACCGTATTTTTAGGAGCTTCCGCTGGTGTCGGAAAAACCTACGCCATGTTATTAACCGCTAAGGAACGTTTAGCGGAAGGCTCCAATTTGATCATCGGCTGGGTTGAAACTCATGGACGTTCGGATACCGAAGCCTTAGCTGGTGGCATTCCCGCCGTCAAACCCAGGCTAATCGAGTATCAGGGCCGAACCTTTCCGGAAATGGATTTGGATGAAATTTTACGATTACGTCCGCAAATTGTCTTAGTTGATGAATTAGCCCATACCAATATTCCCGGTTCTCTCCATACCCGGCGTTATCAGGATGTGGAACAATTATTGGCGGCCGGGATTAGTGTATACACAACCCTCAATATTCAGCATATTGAAAGCTTAAACGATGTAGTGGCCCAAATAACCGGGATCATTGTACGAGAGACGGTTCCCGATATTGTGCTGCGGGACGCGGAAATTAAATTGGTGGATATTCCTCCGGACGATCTTTTAAAACGCCTTCAGGAAGGCAAAGTGTATTTACCGGCGCGGGCTCAGGAAGCCGCCCGGAATTTTTTCCGGATTGGCAATTTGACCGCTCTGCGGGAGTTGGCTCTGCGGTATGTAAGCCAGCGGATTGATATCGATTTGGAAACTTATATGCGCGCTCACGCGATTCCAGGCCCATGGCCTGCTGCAGAACGGGTAATGGTATGTGTGAGTGAAAGTCCACTTTCTTCCCAGTTGATTCGAGCGGCTTACCGGTTAGCTGCAAGTTTGAAAGCGCCATGGATTGCCGTTAATGTGGAATTGCCACGTAATGAAATCGCTAGTGACAAAGAAAAATTGGCTTTGACTCAAAATCTTCAATTAGCTGAGGAGTTGGGGGCCGAAATTGTCACTATCGTTGGCGATGAAGTATCCGAAGAAATTGTCAGAGTTGCCAGACGCCGGAATGTTACCCATCTGTTGATTGGCAAACCGGCGCTTACAAGTATCCGGCAGCTTTTTCGCGGTTCGGTTTTCAGTAAAATTTTGAAACAAAGTGAAGGCTTAAGTGTTCATATCATTTCGGAACGAACTCGTAATACACCGATAACTTATGCTCCCCGCCGTGCGCCATCCCGGATTCGGCTTTTTCCGGCAATATTGACAATCTGTATGGTGATTTTGATTACCGTTTTGGGAAAAATTGTGGAACCTACTTTCGGATTGGTTAATATTGCTTTGGGATTTCTTTTACCGGTGATGGTATCAGGAATTTTATGGGGCCGGTATACCGCCTTGTTAGGAGCATTTTTAGCGGTAATTAGTTTTGATTTTTTATTTATTCCTCCGGTACATCAATTCACAGTTGCCGATGTCCGTTATTTATTCAGTTTTATCATGTTTCATGGGGTAGCTTATGTAACCGGAACGCTTGCGGGAAGGTTACGGCATCATGCTCATGAAGCCAGGAAACGGGAGATTCGGATCTCGGCGCTTTATTCTTTAAGTAAGAATATTGCCGGTACTGAAGGTTTGGAAACAATGCTGGAAATGGCCGCACAACGGATTGCGGAATCAGCCAATGGGGATGTAGTATTATTATTGGCCGAAGATTCCGGCGAATTATCCATGAAAGCCTTAGCCTCTCCTCAAGGAGAAGGGAAAAATTTTATCAGCCCCAGTGAACTTGGCGTAGCTACTTGGGTATATCATCATGGCAAAATTGCCGGACGTGGAACAGATACATTAAATGGTGTTAAAGGCCTTTACATGCCTTTAGTATCCGATAACCAGGTAATTGGAGTGATCGCGGTTCGGCTTTACAGCAATGATAAAGTGGTGGATCCGGAGAAACGGCATTTGATTGAGGCTTTCGCCAATTTAATTGCTCTCGCGATAAAAAGGATTAATTTGGCGCAAGAGTCTCAACAAACCTATTTGCTGCGGGAGTCGGAACGGCTTTGGATGGCGATGTTCAATTCACTTTCCCATGATTTGCGAACTCCGCTTTCATCGATTATTGGTGCTGTTACAAGTCTTTTAGAGGAAGGGGAATTATTTGACCATTCCTCCCGGGTTGAATTATTACGCACAATTGAAGAAGAAGCTTTACGGATGAACCGGTTAGTGGGCAATCTTTTTGATATGGCCCGCTGGCAAAAGGGAAAGGTTGAATTAAAAAAGGAATGGTGTGATATTGTAGAAATTATCGGTATTGCATTAAACGATATCCGCCGGTCTTTAGATAATCGTCCGGTTAATACCGATATCGAACCGGAATTGCCGTTAATCCAATTCGATATGGCTTTGATGGAACAAGTCTTGGTTAACTTATTAGATAATGCGATTAAATATTCTCCAATAGGGTCAGAAATTGTAATACGGGTATTCCGGCAAAAGGATGAACTATTTACGGCAGTTCAAGATCAAGGTGAAGGGATTCCGAAACCGGAACTCAACTCAATTTTCGATCAGTTCTACCGGGGGAAAACAACCCAGACTATTAAAGGTACCGGATTAGGATTGACAATTTGCAAGGCAATCATCGATGCCCACGGCGGAAGAATTTGGGCGGAGAGCGAGGCGGGTTCGGGGACGACCATTATATTCACTCTACCAATCTCAGTTGAAATACCTAAAGGTATGGAAATACCTAAAGGTATGGAAATACCTCAAAGTATGGTAGAACTAGACAGGGGGATGGGCGGTCTATGATTGGAAAAGGTCCTCGTATTTTGGTGATTGACGATGAACCTCAAATTCGCCGTTTACTAAAAGTGGCTTTATCCGCTCATGGTTTTGAAATGGAAGAAGCCACTTTGGGGCAGGAGGGTCTTAATCAAGCCGTGATGCACAAACCCGATTTAATAATTCTTGATATGGGATTACCGGATATGGATGGCTTGGAAGTTTTGAAACGGTTACGGGAATGGTCTCAAATCCCAGTAATTATTCTATCGGTACGAGAACAAGAAAATACGAAAATTGAAATGCTCGATGCCGGGGCTGAAGATTATGTTACGAAACCTTTCGGTATGGGTGAACTCTTAGCGCGGATTCGGGTAGCTTTGCGTCGTTCTGCCAAGGAGATGGACGAACCGATAATAACCCTGGATGATTTACGGATTGATCGGGCAAAACGGATGGTTTTCCTTGATGAACAATTGATTAAGTTAACTCCAATTGAATATGACCTGTTAAAAACCTTAGCCTCAAATCCTGGCCGGGTTTATACGAATAGTCAGTTATTGAAAACAATCTGGGGTCTGGGTTATGAACATGAAACCCATTATCTTCGGGTCTTTGTAGGACAATTGCGCCGGAAAATTGAAAAGAATCCTTCACAGCCGAAACATTTGATAACGGAACCCGGTGTAGGGTATCGTCTCATGTGATCTTGATAAATCTTTGTCATCTTATGTTCAAACCAGCGACAAAAAAGTGTCTTGATCTAAGGGCTTTGATATACAAATTAAGTGAATTAAGAACCGACTTAGGAGGAATTTGTTCTTGAAATTTTTAGTTAGTTTTCTATTAACTTTCTTAATCTCTTTTTCAGCTTTGGGTTCTGATTTAAGCCTGAAAGAAGTTGAAGGGAGAATGGCTAAAGGTGGCTATCTGGATACTCTTTACGCATCATACTGGGCTGCGGAGCAGGGAGAAGCAATTATTCCGATTTTGGAGGAGATGCTTTATAAACCCAAAAAATATCAAAAGGAACCCTTCGCAGCCACCAGCGCATATCCGTTTAACGTGATTTGGGCTCTGGCTCATATTGATTCCAATCATTCTTTGAAAATCTTGATGAAATTTTCCGGTTGGACAACGGATAAATTAAATAAAGATGTTGCAGAGCTAGCAATCAAAGGATTCCAATTACGGCGGACTAAACAAAGTAAAGTAGCGCGTGCGCGCTATGGAGTATTGGTAAGAGCGGAGGCTAAACTGTTGGGACAGCCCAGTGAAAGTGCGCAAGTACTTAAATTATTGAAATCCGGTCAAAGTGTTGAAGTATTAAAACCCTATCTTGAAAATGAAAAGGAAGAAGGGCCGCGAGGCGGCCCGGCAGTTTTTGATTACATTGAACTCATACCTGAAGGCGAGCGGGGATATATTCAAAGGTTTGGCGGGGATTTCACCTCTTTCATATGATTAAAATATGCTTCTTCGGGTTTGATAAGTCCGAAAAGTTCCGCTATCATTGTTTAGCAAAATAAATACTTTTTCATTAAAAACCCGGTACATAGACCACCAATTACTGCATCGAGAGTGTGGACCAAGAAGCCGCTGGCGTTCTGGATTAGGAGTTCATTTCCCCCCAGAGTTCCATAAATACTAACGACCAAAAATAACGTAGTAAATTCAATCAAGATTGTTTTGATCGGTAAATAGTCAACTCCTAAGATCTTGACGCTATGATAAATTATTAGCCCTATCCAGGAACCAATTCCGAACATTGCTAAAATGCCCAACAGCCAGCTTGGTTTTCTTAACCACATTAAACTAAGCACTTCAAAGACGGATAAGGTTGTCAGCCCCAGGTATTTCATAATTTGGGTATATCCTTCCAGTAGAGGCAGGGGCGCAATGCCAAACAACATGGCCAGTAAAGGTTTGTCGTGTTTCATGGTATCACCTTTTCGGGAAACGGTTTTTTGGAAAAGATATTTTCGGAATAAAAATCCGCAAACTAACCCGGTGATGGCAGCTAAGAAAGCGTTTTGTAAATTTTCGCCGACGCTGAGGGTTAACCGCTCATTTCTCCCTAAAATCCCAAAAATATTAAAAAGCCAAGATTCAAGAGACATTGATACAAACATCGTTTTAAGCGGTAAATAATCGAAACCCAAAAATTTTGGGCTATAGTACATTAGTAGCGCCAACCACGAACCATATAAAAGAGTTACAAAAATCCCCACTAACAAATTTGGGTTTTTCAGCACCAGCAAACTCATCACGTCGGAAAGGGCCAATTTTGTCAACCCGAAGTGTTTCGTAATTTGCATAAAGATTTCCGAAATAGGAGCGAGCGTAATCGTAATCAAAATCGCAAGTAATGGTTTACTAAATTCCTTTTTTGACTGCGATTTACTTTTTTTATTTTCCGGCATTGAGTCATCCTTTTTCGAAATAACCTAAAATATAATTTACCCGGATATTTTGGTTGTATTCCCGCATCGGATAATAACAAGGAATCATAATTTTTCTTTTATTCCTTACACATAGGCTTCCGGACCAGGTATCTGCAAAAATTAGGAGCGCTTTACGCTGAGCTTGATGAACAATAGGATATTCTCTCACTTATCAACTTTTACGGAAATACCGGAGTTGTCTACTGAAATATTGATTCGTCTGAATCGGCGGCGTCGCGGCTCTCGACCATCTTTAACAGCTTTCCTGTCATATTGATATAAATTCCACCGATCCATGACCACCCCGATCTTACCTTCATAATAGTCTCCGCCTAAATGATTGTAGCCTAAATCGGCAATTTCCCGGCAAAACTGTCTTGAGGCTTTTTGAGGAGATGTGCCGGCCACAATTCGTTTTTGGTAGTTGGCCCGTGCCGGCTGGTATTTTCGAATTATCAAGTCACAGAAATAATTAATTGCTTCCGTCCGGGAAGCGAATCTCCGATACCAATTGTCATACCGGGCATCCTCTTTAAAAATACTACGGTCCCGCCCGTAACTAGCAATAATGGGAACACGGCCTTCGTTCTCATCCGGCTGCCCTTTTAGCTGCCAGCCGCCCTTCGGATTTTGGGCCCAGACTTTAATCCCGAAAATATTATTGGCGTAGTAGGCGGAACGAGTAAAACCATAACCTCCTTCGACACAAGCTATACCAATAATAGCGCTGGCTGGAATACCATAAATTGAACTGGCTGAAATGGCCGCATTTTTGATGTTATTAATAAAATTGACTTGTTCGTTGTATGTTGGATGCCCGATTGCCGGATTATAGGCATAACTGTTCCGTCCCCTACCCCCGTCTTCGTAGGGGAGCGGTTGAAAATGGACAGCGTAAACTATTCCCGTTCCTGCTGATACTATTAGCATCATCAAAAAAACAACTAGTTTAAAGGATTTTTTTTGCTTCATGGTTAACTCCTTACCTAACTTCAAGTAAAATAAAATACTGTATGTTTTGAGTTTTACTCCCTTCATTTCCTCTGGGAATTAACCCTAGGCAACGTTTACCAGAAAATTTAAAACCCGTAGCAGATGCTGCGGGTTTTTGCGGTGGGTTTTAAATTTTCTGAAGTTTGAAGAGTGAAGGGTGAAGTGGGAAAATTTATAATTAAAGAAATAAGTCACTAATCTAACTTATGAGTATCGGCTGGCGCCAGAAAATCCTTTTCCGGCAGCTTTGGATGATTCAGTTAAAGTATATCATTGGTTATTAGCTTCAGGCTTCAAACCGGAAAATATTATGCTAGCAATTCCGGTGTTGATGATGAATTGTATGAAGACGGCGAAAAGTTCTATTTAAAAGCTAAGGCGGCTGGAGTTGATGTATCATTTCGAGCCGGAATTGGAATGGTTCATTGTTATCCGTTATTAGCGCCGATGTTTAAAGAAGCTACGACTGCTATGAAGGAGATATGTGAGTTTGTTAGGAAACATTTAAAAATTGTTCAAGCTTAAAATAATCGGTAAAGCAGGCAAATAATTAAGAAATCGATTAGTAATTCTTAATCCCAATTTAGCTAAAACTCATGGGAGGGATTGAAAATAACATGATCAAAGCACATCTCCTTCCTATAAAAAATATGATAATGCTATAAACTCAGGAAGGAATGAGCAATATGAATAATGAATATAAAACGTATCTGTATCCCTGTTACGTTAACATACCCATGAATTCAGACAATATTAATCCATGTCCTTGCTACACCAATGTACCAATGTATAACCCGGACTTTTCGGCACAGTTTCCTAATCAATATTTCATTGAATTAAAGGATTATGGACCCGAATCATTTGTAGTAAATATTGAGGAGGCCACCAAGCAAAACAATAATTTTCGGACCGCTTTATGGACGGGATGTCATTTGCAGCTTACCTTGATGAGTATCAAGGTTGGGGGAGACATCGGTTTAGAGGTTCACCCCAATCTTGATCAATTCATTCGTATTGAAGAAGGCCAAGGCCTTGTTATGATGGGTGATAGTAAATATAATTTGGATTTTCAAAGAACAGTCTATGATGATTTCGCGTTCATCATCCCTGCCGGTAAATGGCACAACCTAATCAACATTGGCAATAAACCGATTAAATTGTACTCTATCTATGCGCCACCTCAGCATCCCCATGGTACTGTTCATGAAACCAAAGAAATTGCACAAGCCTATGAAGAAGGCTACGGCTCCTGCCCCAAAAAATAAAAAACACCCGCTCTAAAGGGGCGATTTTTTTATTTTTCTGGAAGGGTGAAGTGAGAAGTTTCGAGGAGGCTAAATGCCATAGCGCGGAGTTAATTTGACAGGAATGTTTATTGAAAGGAAGGTGTTTTCATGAGAAACGTACCAAAAGAAAAAGTTTGAGGAACTGTATCTGGATACCGATGTGGGAAAGGTCCGTGTGCTGGCATACAATATGGAGAGGTCTGAAAAACTTCCCCTTTTTATTAATATTCACGGAGGCGGTTTTGTTATTGGGCATGCCGAAATGGATGACCCGTACTTGATGAATGTTAGCAGGTGTAGATGTAACCCATAAACGTTTTGAAGGCTCACTCCATGGCTTCACCTTAAGTAACAAGCCTGATGCTGTAGAAGGATGGCAAATGATGATCGATCATTTGAAACATTATTTGTGTCATAAATAAAAAATGCCGATGCCGATATGTTGTGAAAAGCCAAGATGCGTTGAATTTCATTGTCAGCAAGGTGCTGCTGACTTAAGGAATTGGCCGCTATTTTCTTTCCTTTTCCTGACTTAATTTATCCTCCTGCTGATAAGGAACAGGGATATACTGAACCGAGGGACGGCGGGAGGGCGGTTGCGGGTATAACTCCATCAATTCGTAAATTTCCCGAAATAAGCCGATGGAAACCGGTAACCCCATATGGGTCAATTCCTCAAAATTAATCGGATAATCATGAGTCCAACGGCCTTCGGTTAAAATCCGGGCTAATTCTTTTGCTTTTTCTTCATTATCAGGGAAGTTGTCTTTCAAGATGAGGAAGATATTTTCTTGAACTTGCTGGACCGCCTTTCCGGCGACATCGGCCAAAATTAATGTTTTATCATCAATTTCAGCAATTGGCTTTTTAGCGATCACATTAAGGATTGATGCTGCCGGATATCCTCCAACTTGGGGATCAACCGGACCCAATACCGCATTTTCTTCCATGACGATTTCATCGGCGGCCAAAGCAATAAAAGTCCCACCGGACATGGCATAGTGTGGGACAAACACAGTCACTTTTCCGGAATGATTCTTAATGGCGTGGGCGATTTGTTCGGCTGCTAAAACCAGACCTCCCGGTGTATGCAGAATAATATCAATCGGCATGTTATCCGGGGTGAGACGAATGGCCCGTAATACATGTTCCGAGTCCTCAATGTTGATATACCGGGTGATGGGTAACCCTACAATACTTAATGATTCTTGCCGGTGAATAAGAGCGATGACTCGTGAGTTCCGCTTGGTTTCAATTTCCCGGATCTTTTTAAACCGGGTTCGTACTAAGGTTCGTTGTTTAAAAAGGGGGAGAAAGGTAAAAAGAATAAAAACAAACCATAAAATATTAAAAAAATCAGCCACTTAAACACTCCTCGTGCCAGTTAAAAAATCCACGAGCTTTTCATGATTCGCAAGTTCCTGCATTAAATTTCCTCCGAAGTGGTTATAAAGGTATACTTTCCTGAAATCAGTTTTTCAATAATGGTAAATAGTTCCGTTATCAATTAGTGGAAAACCGTGGGCATCAAGCCGTTCTTCGCCGATGGTCCGATATAATTATTTCTCCTGGGAAAATTGGTTTATAAATAAATATTAGGCCTAGTTCATAATGGGAATATTAAATGAGTATAAAAAACAGGAGAATATCATTATGGCTTGATATTCGGTCCGGGGATGACATGCTCCATCCTGGTTAAAGGACTTAAATCCAAACTAGTATTTTCGAATAACTCGTTGGGAGATTAATTTAGCGGAAAAATGACTAGTCAAAACATGATTCGGGAAGCATATGTAGGAGAATACGCCAGTGGAAAAAGTGAAAATGCGATAAACCGTAGTTTAAGTTTGGTTCGACAACAGCGAAAGGTTCGGTTGGTAGATCTTGATTTAGTCGAGCCATTTTATACCTTGAGGCCAATACAGGATGCTCTCCGGAATGAGGGATTGGATGTCATTGCTTGGCAAGCAGCGGAGAATTTAGGCCTGGGCGAGGCGGGCATGCTTCTAAAATGGGAATCAGTAAAAAGCCTTGAATTTCAGGGAGACGTCATTCTTGATGTTGGATACGGATCCCATGGGGTGAATATACTAAAGCTGATTGAAGGGGCGATGGAACAAGAAGCCTTGTCGGTTTATATGATCGTAAATTTGATGCGCCCAATGACCTCATCGGAAGAATTGATTATTCGCTATATTAAAAACTTTGGCAGGGTCGATGGATTAATCAACAATACCCATTTGGGAAATGAAACGACTATGGACCTTGTTCAAATCGGCTCCCAAATCGTAACCAGGGTAGCGGCAAAACTGGGTATTCCGATGATAGCTAGCTCTGTGGCCGCTAGCTTGGCGGCACAGATAGGACCCATTGATTTAATGGGCAACCCTGTTAGGCCGCTCCAATTGTGGATGGGTAAAGCGTTATGGTAAAAAAGGTTGAGGTAAATTGATGTCAAAAGAAGGAACTGTTAAAAGTGTTTTGGATCAAGGCAGTCGTATGTTTATGACCGGAAATGAAGTCGTAGTCTGGTCCGCATTGGCAGCAAAGGCCGACTTTTTATATGGGTATCCCATCACGCCCCAAAACGAAATTATGCATTACTGGTCAAAACTTGCCCCGGAGTTTGGATGTGGTTTTTTACAAACCGAAGATGAAATGTCAGCTGGTTTTGCCATGTTAGGCGGAGCCATGGTCGGTAAAAAGACTTTTTCCGCAACTGCCGGACCTGGAAACGTCCTTATGCAGGAACCTATTGCCATGGCTGAAATGATGAGGCTCCCGGGAGTCTGGATTATTCAGCAACGAGGTGGACCGTCCACGGCAACAGTGATTTATTCCCAACAAGAATTAAGACTCACTTGTTTCGGAGGTAATGGAGAAGGTACCCGTGTCGTTTATTCCACCAGCTCTCATCAGGAATTGTTTGACTATACCATCAAAGCTTTTAATACAGCCTGGAAATACCGTTTTCCGACTTTTGTGTTGGGGGATGGTTACCAGGCCAAGATGCGGGAACCAGTTACTATTTATCGCCCTGAAATTAAAGGAATCGAGCTGATTTCTCCACAACCAATTCTCGGGAAGCCGGGATTGCCTGTAGTTGACCGGGAACCCACTCATATACGGAACACTTATAATATTGAGGAAGAACTTTATGATACATTGACATCCCATTTAAATGACTATGCGGTTATGTCAACGGAAGTCATTGAGTGGGAGGAGGACGTCCCTCCGGAGGCCAAGGTAATTGTGGTTTCCCACGGAATTGTTTCACGGGCCGCGAAAACTGCAGTGAGCAATTTACGCGGGCTCGGGGAAAGCTTAGGCTACTTTCGCCCTGTAACTGTTAGGCCTTTTCCCGTCGCTCCTTTACGGGAAACAGTTCAACGAAATCCGGAATGTATCATTCTAGTAGTGGAATCTGCTCATGGCCAACTTTTATCCATGGTCAAGGAATACCTATACGGTTTAACCAACCCCATTCAAGGTCTGTTGAAACCGGGAGTTGGTATTACCGATGAGGAGATCAGTTCGAAAGTCCGGGAGATTGTAAATCAAAGACCGGGAGTTTTACTATGACAGAAACGAAGACCGAGATTAATTATCCTACCGAATCCACAAAAAACCGGAATATGCCCAATTCATGGCGAAAAGAAACCAAACCCCATAAATTTTGTCCCGGGTGTGGCCACGGAATTGCCCTTAAAGCTTTGGGAGATGTTGTTGATGAATTAGGGATTATTGAACGAGTGATTTATGGTTGCGATATTGGTTGCTCTCTTTTAAGCTGGGACTTTTTTAATTTTGATTCCGTTCAGACCCACCATGGGAGAACAATCCCGGTCATGGTTGGCGCTAAACGCGCCCGGCCGGAATTAATTGCCATCGCCTATATGGGGGACGGCGGAGGATATGCTATTGGAGCACAACATTTGGTTAATGCGGCAACCCGAGGTGAAAAGATTACCGCCATTTTGGCCAATAATACGGTCTATGCCATGACCGGCGGGCAATTGGCACCTACCACCCTTCCCGGTCAAGAAACTGGAACTTCCCCCTATGGAAGGGAAATTAATGAATCAGGCCGGCCGACTCTAGGTCCGGAACTTGTGGCTTCGATCGTTCCAGAAGGTTCATTTGTAGCCAGAGGATCGGTCGCTCAATACAATCAATTAAAAAAATATCTAAAAACAGCACTGGAAACTCAGATGGAGGGGAAAGGTTTTTCATTTGTAGAAGTACTGTCTTCATGCCCGACCAATTGGAGAACCACTGCCAAAGAAACCTGGAATTTTGTTGAAAAAGAAATGACAAAATACTATCGGACCGGAATCTTTTACCCAAAATCACAAAGCAAAGGGGACTAATTCCCTTGGATCAGAATGTTAAAGTCATCTTAGCCGGTGAGGGTGGACAGGGAGTCCAACTTGCCGGGGAACTCTTGGCTGATGCAGCTTATATAGCGGGGTTAGAAACTGTTTATATTCCAAATTTCGGTGTTGAACAAAGAGGCGGAGTTTCCATTGCCTTTGTCCAAGTTGCTAAAGAACGAATTGGCGCTCCAAAGTTTGCCAAGGCAGATATCCTGGTTGTTCTAAGTCCCCGTTCGGTGGAACGGACGAAGGGGTATCTTAAACCCGGGACAATATACATTTATGATAGTTCATCCATCCAGGCCCCAGAAATTTCAGATAAAGCTGTGGGAATCCAGGGGTATGATACCGTAGCTCCTGAAGCCTTTGGAACCATGGTTGGCAACCATCGGGGAGAACCGATCTCACCGCCGCAATCTTCGGAAATAAAGTTTTTCGCTATTCCCGCCGCTGAAATTGCCAAAACGGAATTTACACCCCGGGTCTTTAATATCATTGTTTTGGGCTTAGTGGTTGAATGTATAGGAATTATTCCCATGAATAAAGTGAAAGAATCTTTAGAACGCAAACTGGGTTCCAAATTTCTTGAAAATCCTTCATTAAGAGAACTTAACTTTCGGGCGCTCCAAAAAGGGACAGAGTATTCAAAAACTTCGGTTCACTAGGAAGCGGTGTAAAAAACCCAATTTTACAGCGGAACACACCGCTTCTTTAGTCTCTATATCAAAGAGGTATACAATGAATTTTGAAAAGGATCATCAATTTGAGGGAATCCTTTATTCAATCCCCAAAGGGTATTGGGTGGTTTTTCCTGATTTATGTAAGGGTTGTGGGCTTTGTATCGAAAAATGTCCGACGGGAGCCATTGTATGGTCATCAGAACTTGGCGCCTACGGGACACCTAGGGTAGCTTTGAATCCGGAGAATTGTAAAAGCTGTGGAATTTGCTCAACCTATTGCCCGGATGCGGCAATTGGTATTAATCCCACCGGGAAGTGAAATTATCCCTAGGAGTCTGTGCGGCTAATCGATTTTCGAAGCGTATTTAGTATTAAGCGACATGTTCTAGTAGAATATATAGTGGTTTTACGTTTTTAAAAAGTGTTACATGCACAGACTCCTAGGAGTCTGTGCGGCTAATCGATTTTCGAAACATATTTAGTATCAAGCGACATGTTCTGATACAATATATAGTGGTTTTGAGTCGTTAAAACGTGTTACGCACACAGACTCCTAGTTTTGAATCTCTTGCGGGATAATTTTAGTCGGATGAACCAGGAATAAAAACAATAGGCCGGATAAGATACAGATTCCCGCAGTAGTGAGAAAAATGGGTGGTTTTGAGATTTTTTCTGCCAGTGCGAAAAGTGGAGGTCCAATGGCGACTCCGAAAAACCGGACTGTCCCGTATAAACAGGTAACCAGCCCCCGTTCCGTTTTGGGAGCGGAAGAAGTAATTAAGGTATTCAGGGAAGGCAAGACCGCTCCAGTTCCCAACCCCAAGAGGGAAGCGGAGATGGTCAGCCACCAAATGGTCTTGAACGGGCAAAATAAAATCAAACCTCCGGCTAATGAGAATAATCCTACCACTGCCCCCCATTTTAAGATTTGGGTCATTTTCTTCTGCATGACCGTTCCCAGGATATAGGCGGTAATCGCCATGATCAGGACTGGAACACCCAGAATCAACCCTCTGGGGAAAGTACCAATATGGAATTGTTTTTCAAGAACATCCGAAAAGAAACTGAGTAATCCAAACAGCGCAAAGAGGGCTAAAAAACCGCTTACAAATGCAATTGCTAAAGCGATTCCTTTCGACTTGAGAATTTTCACCAAATCTTGAAAGTATTTCGGAATGGGTTGAACCTGTTGCTTTAGTTTTTGGATGTCTTCCTTGACCACGGAAAGAATTAGAAAACCGATGGGAATTGCCAGAACACCGTAAACAAAAAACGGCATGTACCAAGAGATTAAAGCTAAGGCTGCCCCCGCCAGCGGACTGATGACTTTCCCCAAACCATTGGATGCCTCGAGTAAGCCCAGAATTTTCGACCGTTCGCTGGATTGAATCAAATCCCCGGCCAGGGCCATTCCCAGTTGATATGTGCCTCCCGCCCCGATACCCTGGACTATTCTCGCCCCAATAATGAAGGGAAATGCTTTATCCTTGAACCAGATCGCGAATAATCCGGCTAATAGCCCTCCAATTCCGTAAATCAGTAATGCCGGAAACATGATTTTTTTGCGGCCGATCCGGTCGGATAACATTCCGGCAAAAGGGATCACGATTCCGGCCGGAATTGAAAAGACCGTAATTAATAATCCTACTTGAACCAGGCCGACATGAAGTTCTTTTTGAATTTTCGGAAGGACCGGGATGAGCATTGAGTTCCCTAAAACCATGATAAACGGCACCAGACATAAGACGGCGATAGTGGGGTAAAGCTTTTTATCCACGACTGAACACTCCTATTTTAGAATAACAAGGGTTATAATTCCCACTCTGTGACTTTTTATCCGATGGCGTATTATTATTCACTCAACTTTCGCATCTGGAAAACAGGAGCAAACGTTGGAATGATACTGGCAGAGAGCTGAAAAAGAACCGATATAACTCTTCAATTTTGTTTTCCGTAAGGCCAAAGTTGCTTTCAACGCTTGTTAAATAGAATTCCTCAACATCAAATTCGAACCTTCTTACCTCTTGGATAATATTATATAACTAAAACATAGTATTACCTTAGGAGTCTGTGCGGCTAATCGATTTTCGAAGCATATTTGATATCGCGCGACATGTTCTAATACAATATATAGTGGTTTTAAAACCATAATGGTTTTGAGTAATTAAAACGTGTTACTTGCACCAGACTCCTTAGGAGAAAGACTTTCGTGACTAATATAAAAATTGCTTCGTTTTTAGACAAATTCAGTTTTTCATGTTTTCAATATGAAAGTAACACTATTCCACTTACTAAGAAAAACTGGCATGAGACTTTGACCCTTGAAAAACCAGATTTATTATTGGTTGAATCTACTTGGGATCAAGTAAATCGCAAGTTAATTTCTTCTTATTTGAAAAGCATTATTAAGAAATGCCATGATCAACAAATCCCCACTGTTTTTTGGAATAAAGAAGATCCGTATCATTTTGATAAATTTATTCATGAGGCCAAATTTTTTGATTATATTTTTACCACTGATCTGAATTGTGTGCCCCGGTATCAGAAGAAGCTGGGACACAACCGTATATTTATACTGCCTTTTGCCGCCCAGCCCAAATTATATAATCCTATCGGCAAAGATCAAGAAAAACTTGGGACCATAGCATTCGCCGGAACATGGTATCCCTTTAGAACTGAAAGAGGACGGGATATGCATGATTTATTGGGTCCGGCGTTAAAATACGGTTTGCATATTTACGACCGTAACTATAATACTAGGCCGGGATTATACCCCGACTTGTACCATCCATGCATTAAAGGTTGGGTTCCTTATGAACAACTGGGATCTATCTATAAAAAATACTATATTTGTTTGAATATCAACACGGTAAAAAACAGTCATACCATGTTTGCGCGGAGAGTATTTGAACTATTGGCTTGCGGTGTCGCTGTTGTCAGTAATTATTCCCCTGGAATCATGGAAATGTTCCCTGGGGTCGTTTCAATCTGTAATACCAAGGAAGAGACCGAAAAGTATTTGGCCGAGCTCATCGCTGACAAAAACTTACGAGATAAAAGGGCACTGCTGGGTCAGAGGAAAGTATTCGCGGCACATACATACTATCACCGTATGCAAACAATTCTTAATGCAATTGGTTTCACACCCGTACGGTCCGATCCGGAAGGTGTTTCAATCATTACCTGGGTGGACTCTTGTAGCCAACTTGAAAACATACGGGAGAATTTCCAGCGGCAGAAGTACGATAAAAAAGAATTGATCCTGATTTTACGAATTCCAGACAACAACAAGCTTGAAGTATTCTATGAAAGAACGGTTAACTGCAGCAATATAAGTGTTTTTGAATTTGATGGAGTTATTTCAAACGACGATTGTCTAATTTTTGGTTTGAAACATGCGCATTATAACTGCATCGCTTGGTTTGATTCCAACAGTTATTATGGAGCCGACTTTTTAACCGACTTAATGAATGCATTTAAATATACCGATGCCGAGATTGTAGGAAAAGCCACTTATTATTCCTATTCAGCGGAGAGCTGTTCTTTGGAGATCAATTGTCCGGAACAGGAGTACCGGTATGTTAACCGCATTTTAAGTACCGCGGCTATATTTAAGCGGGAATTATTGCAAAGAAAGGATTGGGTGGAGCTACTTCTGGCGGATGATGGGCTACTTTCAGATCCGGCAGAGGAGATTAAATTATTTGCAGGCGACCGGTTTAATTTCATTCATGAAGATTATCCGGCGGAACTCAGCCAAAGGTTAATCGATGAAGTATGTCTTTAGAAAGCGTGAGACCGATAATGAATATCTCCCAAAAGGGCTGTAGGACTAATAGTTCTTCGAATATGATACAGGATCAAGGTGTTGAAGATATCGAAAAAGTAAAACTACTTTATACTGACGCCGACTTGCTTGATAAATTTGAAATTGGCCAGGTTCTTTACAAGCGGTATAAAGAGAGTGGTAATATATCGGCTAGTGTTGCACTCTTAAATGAATTAAAAGAATTAAAACCTTCGGCGCGATTTATTGAGAGAGAACTGCAGATAAACTTGGATAAGACCCAATTACTTCATGATTCCAACTATTTTGTCAAACATCCGAATCCTACTTCTCAAAACTTCAAAATACCACTCAAAGTTTTGCATGTTTTAAATACTTCGATTCCTTACGTAAAAAACGGTTACAGTATCCGATCCAAATACATTATTGAGAATCAGAAGAAGTATGGTATTGAACCAGTGGTCTTAACCAGACCAGGCTTTCCCAACGATTTTGAGGGAGGATCGCTCAACTCCCACGAGGATTTGATCTTGGAGTGGGAAAACGAGATCCCTTATTACCGTTGTTTACCGCAAATGATAATGCGTTATACCCCTTTACGAAAGTATTTGAAAGAGTATTCGGAGAAAATCGCCAATGTAATTGAAGATGAAATGCCCGGTATCGTGCATGCGGCGTCGAATTATGTTAATGGTTTGGCAGCTTTCGAAGCGACCCGGGTTATCAATATACCTTTCATTTACGAGATTCGGGGGTTTTGGGAACTTACCGCCAGTTCCAAAATTCCGTTATTCAAAGATTCCGAAGAATTTCAACTCGCTCAAAAGATGGAAACCTTTTTGGCCTATCACGCCGACCAGGTTATTACGATTTGCCGAGGCTTACGTGATGCATTGGTGGCTCGAGGGGTGGACGGAGATAAAATTTGGATTATTCCCAATGGAGTCGATAGTGGATTATTTAAACCGAAACCGGTAAATGAAGAGTTGAGCGCTAAGTATGGTACGAAGAATAAGTTCGTCCTGGGCTATATCGGTAGTATTACCAAATATGAAGGCCTTCAAATGTTGTTTCCGGTAATGGATGAATTTAAAAAAGCAGGATATAATTTGAAATTGATTATTGTCGGCACTGGAAATTACCGGCTCGTACTGGAAAGGCTTGTTACCGGCTTGAACCTATCCGAAGAGGTCGTTTTTGTCGATCATATCCATCATTCGCAGGTGACAGAGTATTATTCCTTATTTGACCTTTGTGTCTTTCCCAGGATTGACCTGGAAGTAACCCGGATGGTCACACCTTTAAAACCCCTTGAAGCGATGGCCTGCGGAAAACCAATCATCGGTTCTGAGCTAGAGGCGATTAAAGAAATCATCACCTCTGGTGAAACTGGGTTACTTTTTGACCTTACTGAAAGGGACCTTTTTCAAAAGATAAAGCTGTTATATGAGAATCACCATTTACGGACGAAATTAACTGCCAGGGCCCGTAAATGGGTAACAGTCAATCGGGATTGGTATAAATTAGCGGGGACCTATAACTCTTTGTATCAACAAATGGTAAAAGACCGCCGTAATTATTTCTTCCTAAAAAGAGGTGCCAAATGAATATAGGGCAAATCGAATACCAATTAAGTACTCACATCTTATAAAGTCGAACATCATCGTGGTAAGGAAATACATTACGGGTATCCACGACAACTAGCGGTTGGTTCATATTGGCGCGCAGTTCGCCGATATCAAATCGAAACCCTTTATGGATGGCGGTAATTACAAAACAGTCAGCAAGTTGAATACTTTCGATAAAAGAGCCGACCTGAAAATGATATACCGGCGGAACCAACGGATCAAAAGCCTTTACTTTGGCACCCAAGTTGAGCAATTTTTCAGTAATGGTAATGGCCGGGCTAAATCGATAGTCGGCGCAATCGTCTTTCATGGCCAATCCGAATAAAGCAATTGTGGCGTTCTGGAGAAGTTTATCTGCATCCCGTAAAGCTTTTTGAATAAGCTTGACGACGTGATATGGTCTTTGGTTATTATTTTCACGGGCAGTCCGCATGATGTTAAGATCTAAATCTTTATCGGGTAAAGCCGCTTCCAAATAGCGTAAAGCATGAGGGATGCAATATCCGCCGACACCAGGACCAGGTTGTAACAGGTTGACCCGGGGATGGGTATTAACCAAGGCTCGTAATTCGGTGACATCAATCGCAAGCTTTTCGGCTACTTCACTAATCTCATTGATCAAGGCTATATTTACATCCCGGTCGATATTTTGAATCACCTTTACCATTTCAGCTGTTCGAAGATTTGAAGCTTTGTAAATCGGGGCATCGGAAAGAGACCGCCAAAACGCTTCAGCTTTTTTCATACTTTCTTCATCGATGGCCGCCAGGATGAGCGGGTTTTTATCGAGCTCTTCAAAAGCATGGGTTTCCGCAATTGTTTCCGGGCAATAGGCGAAGGAAACCGGGAACCTTAAGTTTCTAAGTTTAGGTATAATCAGATTTTCACAAGTTCCTGGGATCATCGTAGTGCGAAATAAAAGGAGATCATCTGCTGTTAATTGAGGAAGAATATTATCAAGAACATTTTGGAGCGGAGAGAAATCCAGTTTATTTTCTTTTGATATATTAAATCCGACCGAAACGATGAAAATAGCCGGTTCAAACACGGTGCGCTCCAATTTATCTAAAATACAAAGTTTCCCCGACTCAATCATATTTTGAGCCAGTTTGGCAATATGGATCCCTTTATAGTACTCATGGATCTCTACGGCACCTTTTTTAATTTTCTCCAAATGCTCTCTTTTTGAATCAATCCCAATGACTTTTTGTCCTGATAAAGCCATCCAAACAGCCATTGGTAGTCCCACATGACCCAGTCCATAAATATAAACATTCATTGTACAGCCTCCAAAATGGTTGATTATATAAATTTAAAATCAAAAACTTGTATCACCAGGCAAACAATTAAACCGAAATATCAATTGGTTTTGGTCCAGGAGTCTGTGCGGCTAATCGATTTTCGAAGCATAGTTCGTATCAAGTGACATATTCTAATACAACATATAGTTGTTTTAAGTTATTGAAAAGTGTTACGCGCACAGACTCCTCGGCAAGTCTTTGCATCATAGATTTTGGTATCTTCTAACCGGATTACAGTGTTAGTAATATTTTATAGATTTATTTAGAAAAAAGTTTTAGGAAAATGGCACTTTCTACCATAGAGGGGCAAATAGCGATTATTCGAATGATTTTATTCCCCGATACTTTTGCTATAATTCTTCCCGGGCTAGGGTGTTGGATAACATAGGGTGCGGTTCAGGTCAAATAAAATACTGGCCTAAGGCGGCCGGAGTTGGTCACCGGCTCCCGGAATAATCTTAGTTGACATTTCTTAAAAAAGGTGTTAAGATAGGATTCCGCCCCCCACCATTGAAGATTGATACAAAAAAGGGGGTTGACGAAACCAAAGTAACGTGATAACATATGAGATCGGCGCTGCTATAAAAGCAAAAGCGCAAAGTACTCATTGAACCTTGAAAACTGAACAGCAGGAAAACGAAAAATGACTGGTAGGTTATTTTTTAAAAGAACCTGTCATGATGCGTGTTAGCGAAAGTTAACACGAAGGGTTGAAATAATTCATGGCCAGAATA